>JADIMC010000012.1 GCA_017694955.1 Candidatus Limisoma faecipullorum | reverse complement strand
ACAGAATCCTTCACTGCATTCTTGGCATAAAAATATATTTTGCCAGAACGATGCATCACAGGAGTTTGCTCCAAATCATCCATATACCTGGCTAAATAATTCTCAGAAGCGACATTCCCTCCATTCCCATAAACTTTCACATCCTCAGGATTATCGAATCCGAATTCCTCCAACTGCTGATACGACAGCTCGTGTATGCCAGTCTCCGTTACCTTAATCTTTACCCATTTGCCATCCGACAATATCGACTCCTGCTTGAAATCAATAGGGAAAGCATTGTCCACAAAAAGCACTAAAACAGACAACAAAACAATTAAAGCCTTACCCATCTTCTCATTTAATCTTTACATTAACGGACTCCTTCCCGTTGATAACCGCCGACAAATGCGAACCGATAACGAGTTCACAGTTCCCCATACCGAAATCAAGAATTACACAATCCCCTATCTTCAATGTGAAATAGCGGCTTATTAGTTCTATTGAAGAATCCAACATATCGTTCACTGAAGTGATTTCCCAATTGCCAAGCTCCTTCCCATCAACCGATAACGTCACCGTCATATGCCCGTCAGCGCATACCGGATACGAATCACCAAGTACAACAGAGCCGTCAAACGATGTGGCAACCGCCACCGGTAGCCCTTCCCCAAGTAGATTATCCTTCAAATCCGCCGCTTCAAGAACAAAACAAAGCCCAATGCTATCATAATAACGGTTAGCAAATTTACAGGCAATATTTTTTCCCAAACGGCAAATATGAGCGGCAACTGCGACTCTGCAAACAAATCGCTCTGCAAAATCCGGGATAAAAAAAGGCTTGCCGGTTTTCTGGATAGCTGAATCCGGCAATATATCAACAGACGGCATCAATGATGAATGCAAATCTGACAACTTAATAATTTTCACTTCTTAGCGTTTATTCTATTATACATTACAGCCAAATGGGCATATATTGAAGTGTTCTGGATTACCACATCATCGCTAACCCGTATCCTGAACGGCGTGAAATTCCAAATAGCTTTCACACCACTTTCCGACAAAAGGTCAGCGGATTCCTGCGCATGTTCCACCGGGACTGCCAATATGCCGATATCAGCTTTATAGCGCTTCTGTTGCACTGCCAATTCCGCGATATCATAGACGGGTACCCCACAAATCTCCGAACCTATTATCTTCTCATTGATGTCGAACCCTGCAACAATCTTCAATCCGTATTGATTAAGACCGGAATCCTGTATGAGTGCGGCTCCAAGACTGCCGACCCCGATCATCAATGCACTATGCTCCTGATGAAATCCCAGGAAATTGGAGAGCTCCGCAGCAAGGCTAACTACCTGATAACCTATCCGGGTTTTCCCTTTTATATTCAGGAATGACAAATCTTTCGCTATCTGGGAGGCATCTACATTTATCTCTTTCGATATTTGCGTGGAAGATACATATTCTATGCCCTGAGACTGCAACATATTGACATACGCCAAATACCAAGGCAAACGTCGAAGCGTTGGTTCTGGCAACAATATATCCTTCTTCTCGTTCATTGTTCTTCAATGCAATTTTATCGATGCAAAAATAATTATTATTATGATAAATCGCAACTTGCTTTTTATTTCAAATACGCCCCTATGTCTTATGAGGATAGACTTATTGCTAACAGATAAAACACACCAGACATAGACAACAAAAAAGAGCGGCACAAAACCGCCCCTGCTCTATTCTCCAGCAACCGCTATACGTTGTGCCATAGTCGATTCATTGACACCATCAGTCGAAACTGTAGCCCGATAAAGATATATGCCTCTGTTAACTCTTCTGCCTGTACCGTCAGTCAGATTCCAGGTGACAGGCATCGACAAATACATATCACTGCGCCCGGTAGAAGTATTGCTCCACACTTCCTGTCCCATCATCGTATAAACAGATATAGTCACCGTAATCGTGGCATCCGGACGGTTATGGCGCACATAGAAATTAGCTTCCGTCTTTGCCGGATTAGCATCAGAATACACCTTAACAAGCTGTGGCGCCAATCCTTTTTCCACATAGAATGCTATCGTCTTTTCTCCGACATTGCCCTCAATATCCCAAACACGCAAACGCAATGTGTGATAGCCTTCTTCAAGCTCACCCAACTGATAATTGATATAACCCACTTGTGCGGCATCTTGCGAATAATAATCGGAAAGCCCCGATATCGTAGTTTTACCGTCAATTGTCAAAGTCATACTGTGACCTATTCCTGCTTCCGACAAATTAATGCCAGACTCGTCATAAACCTGTGCAATCAGAAATGGAGTCTCATTCACAGTATCACCATCCTTAAAATCCTCCGAATTCAAAGCAAGCAACCTTATTTCCGGTCCGGTTGTATCGTCAACATCAGTATCGTCATAACCATATATGTATAGACGGTCAGTATTCCCATTCGCCTCTATACCGGCCGACTCCGAATAAGCATACAAATTAATCAATCCTGGACGATAGTTGTCGTTGATTTCTTTCGGGATTTTGAATGTCACCTCAAACATTCCCCCAACTATCGAGTCAACACCTTGATATAACTTATTATTCCATTCCTCATACGTGAGCTCTTTTCCCGTATCTTTATCACCTTCGTGATAGCCGTGGGTGGTAACGGATTCTTGCGAATCATAAACTGTCGCTTGCAATTCACCATCCATATTATCAACCAAATCTCCCGCCATATCTTCCAGATGGCCTTTCAATGTGACTGTCTGCCGTGCCATCACTTCCGGATACACATCATTTCCATTGATGTTTTGTCCATTGATTTCATCCACCACTATTCTATATTCCGGGTATTTCAATTTCACGACCGGATCACCTATCAGAACATATTTCAAACGATGTCCATAATCGCTTACATTCAACCTCGAATTTTTCACGTCCTTCAATATGTCACCAATACGTTTCATCTTTCCATATTTATCGGGTTGAAACAGCTGATTGCCCAATTCTTCCGCAAGAGAGCCGTTGGCGCTTATTCCCGTCGCACGTGACGACGTGATAAGTCCTATCACGCCACCACGGGTATTAAGAAACAACAATTCTCCACCCGAGACCTCCACATCATCCCAACGCGTAAATTCGCATGTGCCTGTATAGAACAATGGCAAATGCTTGTAATAGAACTCATTCTGTATATCATTCCAACGCAACAAGCCATTATGCGACAATGATTTCGGATTTCCGTGTCCCAGATAACTTGCATAGATTGTGCCATTGCGGAAGTCACGAAGCATTTTCTCCCGAGCTTCAGGAGAATTGTTGCCGGTCCCTTCCGATGCCCTCTCATAAGCATCAATATACACGCGGTTATAAAAATAACTTTCACCACCATTATTTTGCATATTGACAATTGCCCGTTCCGACGATTCCATATGAATACCGGCATCTCCGTCATCAGCAATCATCAACACAGAATTTTTCCATGAGCCAGGGTCCGGATCTGTGACAAAATTCATTATCTTGTCAACAACATCACCAGCCTCTGCCACACTCTTCACAGGAATCCGCCCTAATGAGATGCACAACGCACCCGACTCCGTAGCACCATCCTCAAGAGCACCGAATATATCATCAGAATTGTAGCTCGTCGATTGAGAGGTACTATTATCGGACTCCCACGTAAGCAACAACGGATATCTCACAGTCCTGCCCTCCGACGACAATTGCCTGTTATCGTAAAGGCTACGCCCAAAAAGAATCATATACCTGAACTTTGAGTTGCTTGAGTACGGCAAACTCTTAGTGCGTTCCCAAAACATTTTAGCCATCTTACGGTAAGCCATCGCATCAGGAGTACCGGAAGAAAATTCATTAAACACTTTCCTATGGTCCACGACAAGCACCTTCATCGAATCGTGCTCTGCATGGAAATCGGCAAGACGCTGTGCTTCCTGCATAAACTCGGCAGGGGAAAGAATAAGCAATGTAGGAGCTTCTTCCCCATGCAAATTCTGATTAGCAATATGTCCTTCTACTTCCGGGACAGGAAAAGTCCACGAAGGATCAAATGCCACATATTCTCTTTTTCCCAGACTTGTCTGGCGAAAACGCAAGTCTGAGTCATTCAAAGCCGTCTGCACAAGCATCGGGCAGCTACGCTCCGTTATGTCCCAGACCTGAGTGTTTTCATTACTTCCGGCAATAGAAAATACGCTGTCCCGACAATTTGAGCTATAACTGCGGAAAACCACAGCATCGCCATCCATTCGGAGCTTTCTGCGATAATTAAGCTCTATGTAATCCAAATAAGCGAATGACACCACTCCAGCCGGAACAAAATCCAATGTCAGCTCCAACTGTTCACCAGACACCTCAACATTTCCACAACACGTGGCAAGCGCTCCGATTGCATAATTATCATTCGTCGATGTTGATGATATCGATGCCGATGCCACTTGCTTTCCCTCAGAAGAGATACGCACCGAGCCAACACTTGTCATATCCGCAAAGAAATTCACTCTCACCCCAACAGCAGTATTGTCAGCCTTTCCTGGTAAATCAAATCGGAATGTCTGAGTTGACCGATATTTGAAATCCTCACCAAACAGCGACCTTCCGGTATTCGCCGGCGCATAGGATTCTTCCTCGTGCAATGCAGTAGCAATCGTGGTGGTAATCAAAGGCATACCACTGTCTGTCACCGCCTCTCCAGTAGATATGAATTCATTTTCATTGTCATTTTCCGTAACGAAATAATATCCTGAAACAGAATAAGGATTCCTGATATGCTCAACCGGCACTATGGAATTACCACTATCCTCCCAAGAGACAGGTCCTTGTGCATAAAACACGATTTTACTACCATCATTATATACGGGTATTTGCGGCAAATCATCAACATAACCGTCACCCATACGTTCAGAAATCATCGCGCCGCCATATCCATAAATTTTCACTTTGGAGATATCAGAGAAACCCATTCCCGATAATGTGCTTCTACTCAACTGATACATACCGGACTCATCAACCTTTATCTTCACCCATTTACCTGAAGCCAAGACCGATTTATCGGCATATCCGTCCGCAGCCATGGAAGAAATGGCTGAAAGTAGAAAAGCCGTCAGCACACAAACCAATCTTAATGATGAAGATTTATATAAATTCATTCCTGAGCTCATAATTCAAATGGGTATCGTAATAAACGTACCACACCCGTTTTATGATAACGGAAAGCAGCCCCGTTTATTGCAGCAACTCACTAAAATCATCAATCAGTCTATCCATTGTTTCCACTGGGTAGAATTCCCATAAAACAGATTAAGGTCAACATCTCCATCCACACCTTCAACATTTCCCCAATGACTATATTGCCATATAGTCCAATCCAAATCGCTTTCCGGCAATGTGAATGAACAAATCCATAACGGATAATCGTCAAAATTGTTTCTTATGAATTTTTCATATCCACCTTTATTGGTGTAAATCATTATGCGATATTCATTTGCTGTCAGCTCATCAATCATATTCTGCAACTGCCTGACCACTTTGCTCTTGACAAACACATAAGGATTTCCGTGCTCTTCCACATCAATAGCCAACGGTAAATCGAAACGTTTTCCGGCAACCGTACTCATAAAATTTTTTGCCTGCTCGACACCGTCAACATCGAATCTGAAAAAATGATACGCCCCGACATCAAGACCTCCAGCAACCGCCTTTTCATAATTTTCCTCAAATCTTGAATCACGGAATCCGTTCCCCTCCGACGCTTTCAGTATCACAAAATCGATTCCTGCCTCTTTCATCCTTGAAAAATCCACATTACCGTTGTGGGCAGACAAATCCACTCCCTGCAGCTCATAATCTTCCGCTTCCGCATCTTCTGTCTGCCGGTGAAATTCAGGACGCAATAAGAAAAACGCCACTGCAACTATCAGTAACAGCAGCGCTATGGCTAAAGCGGAAAACAGCCGGAAACGATTTTTTTTAATCATATTCTACAACAAAACAAGCATTCCCAAAAGTATAATTATGCTTCACGTTTATACTTCTTGCCATTCCAACGATAGACTATCCTTTGTTTCAGATAAGGCTTAAGCTTGTCATAATTCTCCTTAATCATATAATCAGACAACGAAACCGAAGCCACAATGTTGCCATCGGCATCAAAATTAACCATAATCAATGGAAATTCCACCAATGAAAGTAACTCTTTTTTCTCCTTTCCGGAAACACCTGTAATAAAATCGTCCAACTCTGGCAAATCAATCACACTGCGTGTCTCCAATCTGTTCCAATGCCTGTCGAATACCATTACGTCACTGTCGGGAGCAGGCGACAAAAGATTCTTCGACACAACAATCAACGTGTCAGAACCAGATACTTCCATCCGCATCTCTATTTCTGCGCTGTCTGACAATTTCAATTTCATATATGAATCCGACAGCTCTTCTATTCTTGACTTACCGTTCAAACGGTTATCGGCATCGATTTTTTTCCCGCTGTTATAGTAATCTACCATATCCATACGTGTTGCCCTGTCAATCACTACAAACAATGAATCCGGTTCCGACACAAAAAAATCGCCTATACCGGATGCCACCGACTGAGCAACCGATGCAACCGCCAATAATAAAAGAGCCACCCTATTCATCGCACACCTTCTTATTTCCTTTTTTTCGACTTTCCTTTCTTAAACTTGGCAAAGTGGTCGTCATCATCGTTGCTTCTTCCCTTTCCGCCACCTTTTCTTTCCGAAGACTTCGAATAATCACGGGCAGGATCAGCAAGCTCCGCATAAAGACGTTTTCCAAAATAGCGGGCATTCTTCAAAGCAGAAACCACTTTGCGTCCCTCACCTTTTCTAACATCGAACAATGAATAATTGTTCAACAAATCAATTCTTCCGATGTCAACCCTGTCGGACATATTCTGATTTATGGTCTCAATAAGACGTGCGGGGAAAAATCCGTCAACTTTTCCGGCATTCACATAAACACGTTCATAACCCTTTTCCGCCGAACGGCGATCCTTATCCTTGTCGGAATCATGACGGCGCGACTGCCGTTCCCCTCTCTGAGAATCGCGATCACGTCCCTTCTTTTCTTTACGGGAAGGCTTCTTGTCATCATAATCCACGATATTTGGAGCGTCCTTGTAATAATCAAGCAAGCGATTAAACTCCAATGAAACCACACGCTTCAACAAATCGCTCTCCGACAGCCATTCCAATTTTCTGACAATCCCCGGAAGGTATTTTTCTATTTCCGTTTCGTTCACTTTCACCTTCTCAATTCTGTCAGCAAGGTTATACAACTGCTTTTCAATTATATATTGTGGTGTCGGGACTTTCATATGTTCGAAAGTCTTTCCAATCTTCTTTTCTATGGCACGCAATTTCGACTGTTCACGCGAATGTATGATTGCCACTGATATACCAGTCTTTCCAGCACGTCCTGTTCTTCCACTGCGATGAGTATAGGTAGCAATGTCATCAGGCAAACCATAATTTATTACGTGCGTAAGATTGTCAACGTCAAGACCACGTGCAGCCACATTTGTTGCGACAAGAAGCTGCAAGGTGTGTTCACGGAATTTCTTCATCACAGTGTCGCGCTGAGCCTGCGACAAATCGCCGTGCAAAGCATCGACATTGTATCCGTCACCAATCAAGTTGTCAGCTATCTCTTGCGTTTCACGACGCGTACGGCAGAATATTATGGCATAAATGTTAGGGTTGGCATCGGCTATGCGCTTCAATGCAAGATACTTGTCCTTTGCATTAACCATATAATAAATATGTCGCACATTTTCTGCCCCTTCATTTTTAGTACCGATTACAAATTCCACCGGGCTATGCATATAATTCTTGGCTATCTTGGCTATCTCGTCAGGCATTGTAGCCGAGAAAAGCATCATCTTGCGGTCATCAGGCACATTCTCAAGGATGCTGTTGATGTCATCGACAAAACCCATATTGAGCATTTCATCGGCCTCATCGAGTATCACGGTATGCACATTTGTCATATCGACCGTACCGCGTTTAATCAAATCCAAAAGACGACCAGGAGTAGCTACTATAATCTGCACGCCCTGACGCAAGCTGCGTATCTGACTTTCGATACTCGAGCCACCATATACAGGCAACACCTTCAAATCAGGAGTGTATTTGGAATAATCCGCAAGGTCACCACCAATCTGCAAACATAACTCGCGTGTCGGAGATAAAATCAAAGCCTGAGGTTTGCGCAACTTAACATCTGTGCGCTGAATTACCGGCAAACCGAATGCTGCCGTCTTTCCTGTTCCCGTCTGTGCTAATGCGACAACGTCGCTGTCTTCATGGAGCAAATGGGGGATTACTTTTTCCTGAACTGGCATCGGACTTTCAAAACCCAACTCGCCGATTGCCCTCAACAAATCCTCGCGCACTCCTAATTCTTCAAATGTCATAAAATGTATTAACGTTTTTATAGAACCCACCTCACGGTGCTTCCTGATTGAAAAAATTTTTGCAAAGGTACAACATTTTCCTGAATTACAACCACTTTTAGCCTTATTTTCAAACTTGGAGAATAAACACCTCTCATTGACAATGCATCTATTTCTAAAAAAAAGAATAGCCACCGCACTGAATGAAAATGCGATGGCTATGACTTATAAATGTCCAACGTATTTTTATATGCGCTTTAATAATTGCGGGCAAAAATCACACGGCGTGCAGACGGCTTGCCTGTGAATATGCAAGTGCCAGGAGTTTCGTCGAAACCGAAAGGTATGCAACGTAACGTGGCCTTCGTTTCTTCTTTGACACGCAATTCTGTCTCAGTCGTACCGTCCCAATGTGCCAACAAGAAGCCGCCTTCCTCGATTTTCTCCTTAAACTCATCGTACGAGTTGACCTCAATGATATGCGAATTGCGGAAATCCAACGCCTTCTTATATATATTTGCCTGAATCTCCTCAAGCAAATTTGCAACATAGTCAACAATACCATCAAGCGAAGCCTCGTGCTTTTCCAACGTATCGCGACGCATCACCTCAACCGTATTATTTTCCAAATCACGCGCACCGATTACCAGACGCACCGGAACGCCTTTCAGCTCATAATCGGCGAACTTGAATCCTGGACGCTTATTGTCGGCATCATCGTATTTCACGCTTATTCCTTTAGCCTTCATTTCCGCAACAATCGGTGCAACTCTTTCAGAAACGGCAGCAAGTTGCTCTGCACTCTTATATACCGGCACAATCACAACCTGAATAGGAGCAAGATGCGGAGGTAGCACAAGCCCGTTGTCATCGGAATGGGTCATAATCAATGCTCCCATCAAACGGGTTGAAACACCCCACGATGTAGCCCATACATATTCAAGCTGATTTTCCTTATTGATGAACTTAACATCGAAAGCCTTGGCAAAATTCTGTCCCAAGAAATGCGATGTTCCGGATTGCAAAGCCTTGCCATCCTGCATCATTGCCTCGATAGTAAATGTCTCAAGCGCTCCCGCAAAACGCTCGTTGGCAGATTTCACACCTTTAATCACCGGCACAGCCATATATTTTTCAGCAAATTCCGAATAGACATCCAGCATTTTGCGTGCCTCCACCATAGCTTCTTCCTTAGTGGCATGTGCAGTATGCCCCTCCTGCCACAAAAACTCAGCAGTACGCAAGAACATTCTTGTACGCATCTCCCAACGGAACACATTAGCCCATTGGTTGCACAATATAGGAAGGTCACGGTATGAATGTATCCAATTCTTGTATGTATTCCATATGATTGTCTCGGATGTAGGACGTATGATTAGTTCCTCTTCAAGTTTTGCGGCAGGGTCAACCACCACACCACTTCCATCCTCTGCATTTTTCAGACGGTAATGTGTCACAACCGCACATTCTTTTGCGAATCCCTCCACATGCTCCGCCTCCCGGCTCAAAAAGGATTTCGGAATCAGCAACGGAAAATAAGCATTGACATGCCCTGTATCCTTGAACATTTTGTCCAACTGATGCTGCATTTTTTCCCAAATAGCATATCCATAGGGTTTTATAACCATACACCCTCTAACTGCCGATTGTTCGGCAAGATCCGCCTTGACAACGAGATCATTATACCATTGCGAATAGTTTTCGCTACGTTTAGTCAGGTCTTTAAGCTCTTTTGCCATTGTGTTAATCTTAATTTTTCGGCAAAGTTACAGCAACTTGCAAGAATATCAAAATGAAGCAGTACAGAAATGACTCACAACTATCCAATCAGAACTGGAACATGAGCCGAGCCTGCAATGTGTTGAAATGGTCTGTTTCAAGATGTGAATACGTATAGCTGAAAAGCAACTTTACATATTTATTGAATGCATAATTCACACCTACCGTTGCAGCATGCATCCTGTTACCTGACAACTGCGGAGTAACGGAACGTATCTCATCCGGCAACAATACATCATCGATGTCCAGATAGCTATAACGTGCAACTATCTCAAGAGCCTCTTTGCTTGCACCTTTAATCACCCCGTCCACATCGCTGTAAGCATACCCTCCGCCAAGAATCTTGTAACCTGCCTCAACATACGCTCCATGAAATGTATCGGAAGACAAAGGATTCGCCGCACGCCATTCTTCAATTGTGGCAAAAGCGTCATCTCTGCCCTTCTGAGCATCAAACAAAGCATTGTCGTCGCGTTTTTTTGTAACGTGCCGGAACAGATATTCGCCACGCGCAAAAAAATTGTTCTTCATATACAAGAATTCTCCACTGAAATAATAATCATGGTCTGCCCATGGCAAGCTTACAGAAAGGAAGTTTTTAGTCGGATCTGTATAAGTTTCCAGCGAAGAGCCAAGATTCAACTGTGTACGCAACACACCGTCAACTTTAACGCCCGTAGAAATCTTTGCATGCCGAAACGACGCACCGATATGCAACACCTCCCCCGTATGGTTAAAAGGCCTCCATATCCAACGACCACCCAAAGTAAGTCCTTGAAATCCGGAAAGCTGGTCATTATATTTATTTTCCGCAAACACACCTTGATTAACAAGAAACTCCTTGTTATAGAATATATAGCTCAGGCCCAATTCACGTCCTGGTGCCAACGCATTTACCGGAGCTGCGCGCGAAATGAAATGCAAGCTGCCTCTGCTCGTGTTATTAGCCATTGTGGCAGGGTCATTGTAATATCCAGCCTTCACCAAATGATTGCCGCATTTTTTGTTGAATGCATATTGCAAAAAGATATTCTTCTGGCTGAACTTCCCTCTTGAGAAATCGAAATCAGCATAGAAATACCAGTTATGATATGTCATCGATGTACGTATCCTTGCGTCGGTAATTGCCGCACCTGAATTTATCACAGATTCTCCCGGATTGGCATAATAGGCGGCATCTGCCATAAACCGCGCCCCTATGGTAAAACGCAAATCCTCTTTCTTGTTTTCTATATTCACTGCCGGCTTACTGTCGAAATCTTGCGGGAAAACGGCGGCAAACGACAAATACGACATAATAACGAACAATGCAAATCTCTTCATTTCTCAAAAAATTTAATATGTGAAAAACAGGCACGCGTATCGCTACGCATGCCCGCCATTTTTTAGTAACCAAGAAAATATTTATATAAGCCCATTATTTGATTTTCTCATAAACATAGAGCTCATGAATCTCACCGGTATAACCTTCTTCTGTAAGCGGTCCTTGCGACATACCAAGCACGATAGTAGTACCACGGTTGTTGAGAACCACCAAGTCGTCGTTAGTCGGGTCGATGCTGAGACCTTCGATTTCACCGCAGCGACGGAAATCGTACATCTCACGGAACAATTCAACACGGCCGGCCTTCGCGCCTGCGGCAATCTTTCCTTTGCGGATTTCCGGTTTGCCGTTCTTATCGAGCTTAACGCTGAACGGAGTGTCCTTAACTACTTCCGAGCCGTCTTTCAAGCCAGTGAATTGAACTTCGCTGATATCGGCAACATAGATATTGTCTGGAATCTGATACATTGACTCACCGTCGTCGGCAGCGAACAACATCTTGCCGTCAGCGATGAAAATACCCTGACACCAGTACGGAGTAGGACGGCACTGCATCTTTGTATAGTATTGTCCTGTCTCAAGGCTGTAGCAATACACATAGCGGCTGTCAACCCAGTCCGACATCCATACCATATTTCTTTCACGGTCAACAGCAAGACCGGAAACCTCAACCTGTCCCGATTCCGGGCTCCAAGGAAGGTCGCGCTTCCATTGCAATGTCTCGGCATCATAAATTGATACGGCAATGTTGAAACCACGTCCGTATTCGAATTTCTCGATACCGCAATAGATTTCACCGTTCCACACGTCTATGTCACCGAAGTGGTTGGCAATTTCCGGGTGCTGGAAAGGCTGGTCGTTCTTCATAATGAGATTACCTTCCTTGTCGTACTTATAAAGCACCTTCGTGTCGGAAACATAGTAGTACTTGTCGTCGATAGCGATACCCTGACGGCCTGCCACCGGGATAACTTTCTTCAAACGGTACTGAGTACCAAGATGTTGAGCATTAACTGAAACAGCACCTATTAGCACTGCCAGCAATAATAATAGCTTTTTCATAATAATTTGGAATTTAGAATGTTAGTAATATGGTTTTAATTAGAAATTAAACATTGCCATAATCTGCACTTGCTCAGACTTGTCATAACCAAGAGCTGCGGCAGCATTGTCAGTGTACATGAAGTGACCGTAGTTTGCTTGTATCTTCATATTCTTGAATACTTGATAAGTCAAGCCAAGCATAATGCGCTGATAGTTGTTAGCTGTACGGTAATTGCAATCATCCTTATACATATCCCAACGTACCAACGGAAGGAACTTACCGAAATGGTATCCAGCCAATACGTATGCACCGTATTCATTTACAAGATTCTCAGATTGACCTGTACCAGTCCATCTTTCCGGAAGCTTGCTCTTCATTGCGCCGAATTCACCACGGAGAGTCAAACCGTTAGGATCGTTGTACCAAGCACCTACTACAAAGCGTGTCATCGGGTTGTCCTTGCGCGGAGAATATACGCCGTCACCGCCGGCGATGTCAGTAGTCGTGTATTTACCCCAATTGAAAGTACCTTTGATATTGAAGTACTTGGTAGGACGAATTGTCACGCTTGCATAAATATCTTTTGCCTTATTGTTATCGTCACGGCAAGGCAAGCTACCGTTAGTAAATGCCAAGTCATAGTGCAAATAGCTGAATCCCTTACCGGAATCGAAAGCGTCACCCATAAACATGATACCAAGGTCACGACCATAATCAACCACATTATATTGGAATGGGTTACGGCATGCCATACGGTAAACGATGTTGGAGAAGTCAACGGTTTCCAACGTAGCCGGAGAGATGTCGTAGTTCTCATATCCGAGCGGAGTGTAGAACTGACCTACACGAATCTTGAACTCAGGAATGATTTTCCAAGTAGCGAATGCGTCCATCACCTGCAGGTTCTTCTGACCGTTATTATTAGTAGAACCAGCTATACCATTGAACGCCTCAATTTGCAAACGGAAATCCACCTTTTCGCCAACGTGACCGTCCATAATCAAGCGGAGACGCTTTGCCTGGAAAGAATTGGCAGAAACATCGCCTGTCTTTGTGTAGTTCCAACCGCTCTGCAAGTAACCTGAGAGCTTAGGCAATTTCGAAATGACTTTCTCCCAATTAGACTGGCTGCCGGCCTGCGGAGCAGGAGTAGCAACAGCTTCGGGAGCAGGTTCTGCGATAGGCTCTGGAGCAGGTTCTGCAACCGGCTCAGCAGAAACGAAAGTCGGCGCCAATAGCGCGCTGCTCAACAAAAGAGCACTGATAAAACTTCTTTTCATAGCTGCAAATTTTAAAAATGGTAAATATTATTCATATATCATTGTTTTTTTGATTCCAAAAGCAATTCTGCAAACTCGGCAATATTCAATGCCGTGATGTCAGGCTGAGGGTCGGAGCTTAAAGCTGTTTCAAGAGTAGTTTCTCCCGACAGCACAAGGACTCCCAACGCACCTGCGTTATGAGCCATCGCCACATCGGTATAGATACGGTCACCGCACATCGCTATCTCCGAAGCATCAAGGCCATAACGGTTCTTTATCCCGTCAAGCATATCAGGATTAGGCTTTCCGATGACAATATCCGGTCTGCGATCGGTGGCATATTCTATGCAACGGCATATAGAGCCGCAATCCACCAGCACAACTTCCTGATCCGTCGGACAGACCTTATCGGGATTTGTCGCTATGTAAGGCACGCCCTGCTTTGCCCACCAAGCGGCACGACACAGGCGCGAATACTGCAACGTCATATCGAATGCCACCACAAGCACATCCGGACGCTCCGTCGGATCGTCGGCAACCGACACGAAACCCGCGCGCTCGAATTCGGCAATCATACTCGGCGTACCGAGAATGAACAGCCTCCGCGCATCCGGGAAATGCACCTTTATATAATCAATGGTAGCGATTGCCGTAGTGTACATTTCATCCTTCGTGGCATGGATACCCAACTTCTCCAATTTCTTCAAATAATCCTCCTGACTCTTTGTAGGATTATTAGTGAGGAAAGAGTAGCCTATGCCATTCGCCGTAAGCGTATTGAGAAAAGGTATCGTAAAATCGAACAAAGTCGAGCCCATATAGATTGTGCCGTCCATATCGAGAGCGACATGCTTGATTTTAGAGCACTTTTCCATCAGCACATCATGCTGGAAAGGCGAAATATATTTATCAAAATCCTTCATATACAAATCATTCATATTTTATCTTCGATGCCCTTTCATAACCGTCGCGCGGAGCCTTCCACATAGAAATCAGCACGAACATACCGATAACCGCAACAACTATGATAGTCTCGAAAACTCTTGTCCAACCATACAAATCGGCAACATAGCCCACCAACAAACCGGAAATACCAGAACCGATATATCCTAAAATCCCGGCAATACCATTGGCACGCGCCGAGGCCTCCTTCGTGGCCTGATTACCTAACTCAATACCAATCAAAGCCTGCGGTCCGTAGATAAAGAATCCTGCTCCCACGAGCACTGCCGCAGTTACTGTCAAGCCAGCCGAAGCCGGAAGGAAGCGGAATATGGTCATAAACATAGCCGCCCCAAGCATACAAACGACACACATACGGTGACCTTTGCCCTTGAATATATGGTCGGTAGCCCAACCTGCGAACAATGTACCCACTATGCCGGCTATCTCGAATGCGGCAACAGTCCATCCTGCATCGGTTATCGACAGCCCACGGCTTTCGGTCAGGAATTTAGGACCCCAGTCTAGCACGCCCATACGCACCACATACACAAACAGATTGGCAATACAGAAGGTCCAGACCCAACGGTTTTTCCAAACCATTTCAAGTTCGAATTTCTTACGCGTCTTAGGATCTTTCGCCGTATCATAACCGCCAAGTCCTGTATCAGGAAGATCGGGAAGATTCACATCCTTAGGCTCGTCGCGCAAACCTGCGAACACAAATATTGCACCGGCAACAGCAAGACAGGCAGGAACCCAGAAACACCATTTCCACGCGCCTACATGCTCGGCATATGTCAGTGCCTGAGCAGCGGCATCAGCCACGTCGTTGCTGGTAAGATTCTCCGTTATGCGCTGTACCACATCGACATTACCGCTCATATTCACTCCAAGCGACCCCATAAGATAACCGCACACAATCACCGCCAACGCTGCACCGATAGAGTGCGAACAATTCCAAATCGACATCTTAGTGGCAAGTTCCGAAGGATGTATCCAGTGCGGCAAGATACGCGCACACGGAGGATACCCCATACCTTGGAAATACTGGTTGAGAATAATAGTCACACCCATCACCAGAATAAGCGTCTCTACCATCTTCGGTCCGTTTTCCACACCTGTCATCCACACACTGAAATCAACGCCGAAACCGAAAGCGAAGTTTGCAAGCGCACAAAGCAACAGGCCCAAAGCCATAACAATGCGCCCTCTCAACCGGTCAACGACATATCCATTAATGAAACGGGAGAAACCATAGACCAAAGAGCCCGCAAAAATTATCCAACCGAAACTTTTGTTGGAAATGCCGTATTCTGCAGTCAATCCCGGCATTGCCAACGAGAAATTCTTACGGACAAAATAGAAGATGGCATAGCCTATCATAGTTACAATGATAGTACGCACCTGCCACGACAGAAATCTTTTTTTCTGTTCTCCTAATGAGCTATATACATCTTTTGCTGTCATTATTGTTGTATTTTATTTCTTATTACGCTTTGCAAGATATTGTTCTTCCTTATAAGTGACAGCCATAAAAACTATCGACAAGAAGCAAGCCACGAGCAACAGTACAAAAGTGGCGTTCCAACCGGCATGTTCGGCAACATATCCGATAAGAGTGTTGGCAAGAATTGCAGTGCCGAAAAAATATCCAAAGAATCCTGTTAATCCGGCAGCCGTACCAGCCGCATTCTTCGGCGCCAAATCAAGTGCCTGAACACCGATAAGCATCACCGGTCCATAAATGAAAAAACCTATTCCGATAAGAGCAATTGTGACAATCGTTATATTATCCATAAATGCCCAATACAAACAAATGAAAACAGCTACAACCGCCATAAACAGAATAGTCGGCAAAGCCCGCCGTCCGTTGAACACCTTATCCGACATCCAACCACAAATCAGCGTGCCAGGAATAGCTGCAAACTCATATGCAAAATACGCCCATCCTGCCTGTTCCAAATCAATACCCTTTTCTGTAAGTATCGTAGGAGCCCAGTCAAGACATCCATAACGCACCATATACACAAACGCATTCGCAATGGCTATGAACCAAAGGAATTTGTTGTTAAGCACATATTGCAGGAAAATTTCTTTTGTTGATAAGACCTCTTCCTGCTTCTCGCTATAATTCTTAGGATAATCATTACGCCATTTTTCCACCGAAGGCAAACCGCACGACTGCGGAGTGTCACGCAACAGGCAATAAGCCACCAATGCTATCAGGATTGCTGTTGCAGCCGGAAACAAGAATGTACCGACAAGGAAATACCGGCTTTCATCAGCGCCATAGAACCACGACCCGAACCATGTTGCTCCATATACCGCCATCGGTCCGACAAGAGATCCGCCGACATTGTGGGCACAATTCCAAATCGACATCATCGTGCCGCGCTCCGTTTGCGAGAACCAATGTGTCATAACCCTGCCACACGGAGGCCAGCCCATGCCGTTAAACCATCCCACAAGGAAATTGAGGGCACCCATAAGAATAATGGCTGCCGTATGGTTTTCCGGACCGAGCGCAGTAATCGGCACAATCATAAACATCATTGAAACAGATGCCAATATCAAGCCCAAAGGCAAGAACTTACGCGCATCACTGCGGTCGGATACCGACCCCATCAGGAATTTCGACAGCGCATAAGCCACAGCATTCATTGCAAGTACCGTTCCCAATTCACCTTTAACGAATCCGAAAGGTTCGAGCATCGGTATTGCCATAGAGAAATTCTTACGTACAATGTAAAAAGCGGCATACCCTACAAAAGCGCCAATAAAAACCTGCAAGCGCAACGATTTGTAACGCCGGTCAGCTTCAGGGCCGACCTGTTCGCTCTTATATGCCGGAGGAGCTAAAAACTTCCACATAATATTAAACTTTAAGTTCTATGTTGGTCTTATTCAAAAAATCTAATCCAGCCAATAACAGCATTTCCATAGAAATGTCTCTTAGCATTACGTTTAATAGCCTTTTTACTTTCAAAACATTTTCAAAAGCAAATATAAATCAAACTTTTTTATTTCACAACGAAAATTATATAAAATATTTATTAATTTTTATTTCAAGATTGTTACATTTAAAAAAGTTTCAGCATAAATAACTATTATACAACTATTTAGAGAATGACTCCATTCAGTTTCTTGGTCGCTTCCACATCAATGGAATCTGCTAAAACTGAAATCGGATGCTTTACTTTTTTCGAAGTTGACATCTCTATTTGCCATTTACAAGTCTCACAATCCGTAACCACAAAATCAGCTCCAGATTCCTCTATCTGTTGGAACAAAGAGGCACCAATACCCTGAGAGACAGGATAATTTTCCTTCTTGAAACCATATGTGCCTGCAATCCCACAACACTGGGAGTCAAGCACCTGAAGCTCCACTCCAGGAATCATCCGCAACAAAGAAGTGGAGTAGAATGCCCAACCAAGCTTTTCCATATGACATGGCGTATGATAAGCAATTTTCAGTTTAATGCCGTTGCGGAACTGCAACTTCACCCCACCTTCAATCAGACGATAAATGAAACGAGTGGCAAGATTAATGCTATCGCGCACATCGGCATTTTCAACGCCAAGCAAATGAGGATATTCATCGCGCATAGTAAACACGCAAGTAGATGACACCCCCACAACCGGACGTCCGTCGGACAACACCGACTTGCGGATATTCTTAATATTGAATTCCGCCTGTCTGCGCGCCTGATTTATCAATCCATTAGACACCAAAGCCACGCCACAGCATTTCTCCGAATCAAGAAGATTCACCCCGTAGCCTATGGCATTCATAACTTTCACAAAATCCTTTCCGAGCTGCGGATAATTATAGTTCACATAACAACCATGGAAGAAACTGATTTGATTCTTATACAACGCCTGAAGCTCCTTAACATTTTTCTTATACCAGCTCTCGAAAGTCTGCGAAGAATACTTCGGGAAAGTACGGTGCGCGTCTATTTTCATAACCCCGTCCATAACCAGCTTGACAGGCTTCAACGACAACGACGCATTCACCAAGGGAGCAAATTTCGTGGCCATCGACCCGACAAAATCGGTATTGGCAAGCATCATATCACGGACTTTAGGCTTTTTCTTACTATATTTTATGCGTGCCAACTGTATGATATCGCCTATTTTCACACCTGACGGGCACGCCACTTCACAGCGTTTACAATTCAAACAATACTTCAACGACTCGTCAAAGAATTCTCCGCGCTTCAAACGCAGACGCTCACCGTCAGGCCCTGCCTGCTTAGGCCCCGGATAATCAGGATTGACAGGGACTACCGGACAATATACCGTGCAGACAGTACATTTTATGCATTGTTCAAAATTATTCTCGCTTATGTTAACCTGTTGCATATTCATAGCCTATCCTTTTATTATATTATCCGCCACATAAAGAGCCGTAATCATAGAGACACCGGCTCCGCAACCCTGCTGCAAGGCATTGAATCCTCCCAGCACAGACCCTATGGTATATAAATTACAAACCGCTTTACCGTCTTTAACTGCATGGAACCCACCGTCAGTGACCACACCGAAACGCATATAGTCCTGCGGTTTGAAGAATGAGACATCATACCAATCCGCACGATTCGCGCTACAATCCACATCACAGCCGAAAACAGGCTCGGCCACGGAATCAGGCCGTGCAACCAGCCCTTTGCTGAAATAGCTTCCCGTGGCAAGCACATAGCTGCCGGCCTCAATGCCATAATCACCGTGATTTTCCGTGTATATTCTAACGACTTTATTGTCTCCAAAATCGGCTTTCACGACTGTGTCGCCAAGCATAAACACTCCGCCAAGCCGCTCGAACGCGCGCCGCAACGACATCTGAGACCTGATTCCCGGTACTGACGGCGGCATTGTCGGCACAAGGCATACCTTACAGTCCAATCTGTCGGAAAGCATCTTCACAGACACAGAATCCGACAAGCCGAACACTGCCGGCAACACCACACAATCGAATCCGTCAGACTCAGTCCCAATTTTAGATAATAAAGCATTAAGTGTATCCTTATTTTCAAATGTCCTTGCTATATTAGGAGCCCGCATCTCCGTAGGGTTGACACGCAAACGCTCTGTTTCCGGAATACTTACCGCAATCATACGGCATTCCGCACCACGTTTCTCGAAACTGTCGGCTATGAATTTCGTGTTGAAATCCAAGAATCCGGCAACATTGACAATCAATATCTTCCTGCCGGGTAAAGAGTCACGGTCAGGCAAGGATAAGAAATCCTCCATTGTAAGCCAAGTTGGCTTCAACGTTCCCATAGGAGTAATCCTGTATGTATTGGCAGAAGCATCGCCGGAGACAACTACTCCGCTTTCAATCAACTGCTTTTTCGCCTCAGCTGCATAAAACTCAAGAGAGCCGCCAATCTTGCCATACGGATGCACAGCATCAAGTTTCTCAGCAGACTTCAACGGATTGACCACATCCGAGCCGTCGGGCAGTTTGTTAAGCAAATCGAACGAGCCGGAAGAAAAATGCAAAGCACTCTGCCCCGCAGAAACAACGGCACATTTCACGCCCATACCCTGCAAACGTATGCCACAGGTTAAGCCGGCAAGCCCGCCACCTATTATCACAACATCGAATTTCATCGCTAATCATTTTGTTCCATTCCACAAACTCCGGCATACACCCATTGGGCATATTCATTCTCACGCAAAGCGTCGCCCCATGCAACAGGATAAACGCCTTTCCAACGCTCATTAAGAAATTTAGCAAGGTCGGATTTAGCCTTTTCCGAGCAATTATGCGCTTCGCCAAGCAATCCTGCGGCCCTGCAAGCGCACAACTCGCCTTGGCAAGTGCCCATACCCACACGAGTACGGCGGCGAAGATCCACCATATTGTTCACGTCCAATTCATTCAGGGCATATTTGACCTCGCCGACCGTCACATCCTCGCATTCGCAAACGAGACTCGCGTCATATTCATTATCGGAAGGGATTTTTGAAGAAAAATCGCCATGCCTGCCTTCCAACGATTTCCTAATAGGATTCTTGACAATGAACGATTTTCCCTTAGGCATCTCGTCCTCATCACGCGAGCCAGGAAGCGGATCCGTCATTGTAGTGCATGGCCTATCAACGCCTAATTTACTGCACGCAAGGTCAGTTGCCCATTCAGCCATCAGACGGTAAGTCATCAGCTTCCCTCCGGTAATGGTAGCGAATCCCGGGACTCCATCACGTTTTTCGTGGTCGAGCA
Source organism: Candidatus Limisoma faecipullorum (assembly GCA_017694955.1). GTDB lineage: Bacteria > Bacteroidota > Bacteroidia > Bacteroidales > Muribaculaceae > Limisoma > Limisoma faecipullorum. The sequence continues at coordinate 6,732 of JADIMC010000012.1, read as the reverse complement.
GCACTATTCCACGACTTATGTTACGTCCAGTAGGATCATCATCGGAAGCTACAAGAGGACGTACTCCGGCATATGCACGCAAAATGCGTGTCGTGGCAAGCGAAGGAGCAAGCTTCTCGCCTTCCGAAAGAAGCAAATCCACCTCATCCGGTGTCACCCTCATATCATCCACCTCGTCAAAACCGACATGGCTTGATGTCGTACCGATAAGACAAATGGTATCACCCGGCACAAGTATATCGGCATTCGCCGGTTTACGGCAACGGTTAAGCACTATGTTATTGACACGATGCCCGAATATCAGCAGAGACCCTTTCGCAGGATACATATCAACCCTTACTCCGGCCATTGCAGCAATGCCATGCCCCCAGATGCCTCCGGCATTGATAGTGAGCGGTGCATAGTAATTATGAGCGGCTTTAGTCTTGTGGTCAACGACGGTGACACCGACAACCTTGCCGCCCTCCTTTATCAAAGCCGTCACCTCATGATAAACCAGCACCTTTGCGCCGTGCGCCTTTGCGTCAAGCACATTGGCAAGCGTCAAGCGGAACGGATCGACAGAGCCGTCGGGCACTTTCACAGCCCCGATTATCGAAGGATTGACCGAAGGCTCCATCCGCTTCGCTTCTTCAGGGTCGATAATCCGAGCGTCAATCCCGGCAGCTTGGCACGACTCCACGAAAGTGGCCTGATAGCCGAGGTCATCCTCCGGAAGCGTTATGAAAAGGCCGTCGTTCTCCTCCACACAATGACGCGCAATCTTCCGCAATATCATATTTTCCTTTATGCACTCCGATGCCGATTCACGGTCTGTCACAGCATAACGCGCACCGCTATGCAGCAGTCCGTGATTACGTCCCGTAGCGCCGGCAGCGAAATCGAAACGCTCCACCAGCAGCACACGCAACCCGCGCAAGGAGCAATCGCGCGCCGTACCGGCACCGGTCGCACCTCCGCCGACGATTATCACATCGAACTCGTTGCTTTTGCCATTACCACCCATATATCTAATTTTTAAGTCTTTCCGCAATTTAAACGAAATGCAACGCCCCAATTCAAAACCAATCACATTTCATTTCGCAACAAATATAATCACTTTTTCTATTTCAACGAAACTTTGAACAAAAATTTTACAAATAAAAATTCATATTGTTCCCCATAAGAATTCATAGCCACCGCCAACGAACAGGCACAAAAAAACGGGGCTATGGATTTTTCCATAGCCCCGCAACATCTAATCGTGGCGGCACAGCCACGATTAACGAGCCCAAAACGGCACTATCTACAACGCCACCTTATATGAGCGTCCTCCTACAGCTACAATATATATCCCCTCGGAAAGACCTTCTACAATACTGCCAAACCCTCTATAGACTACTTGACCGGCAGTGTTATATACTTCAACCACTTGATTCTCCACAGCTCCATAAACCATTATCCTACCGTTATCGGCCACAACCTTAACAGCATTTTCACTGTCCAAAACATCAACTATGCCACCGAAATCCGCCTCATCCATATTCACAAAATTGCACCACACGGCGGCAGTACTGTACTTGTCAAGCGAGCCTTCAGGCACAATCAAAGCACAATCCGTGTAATGGTAGTCATCAAACGTATTTCGCGACGCTTCCGGCGGTGTCGGATTCTTCGACCTGATTTCGGTCAAACTGTTGCAAGCTGTAAAAACATTGTCGCCGATTGACGTGACATTCTCAGGAATATCTATCGAAGTCAAACTGCCACAGCTGAAAAAAGTATAAATGCCTATTGAGGTCACACTCTTGGGAATCTCTATGGAAGAAAGCCTGCCACACTTGCTGAAAATGAAATTGCCGAGCGTCTCAAGCCCGGAAGGCAAAACGGCAGAAACAAGATTGCCGCATTCTTGAAAAGCGCCCTCTTCAATCAAAGTGACATTGTCGGGTATTTCTACCGAAGCCAGTCCGCATCCTTGAAAAGCCGCCATACCGATTTCCGTAAGAGAGGCAGGAAGCTCTATCGACATCAAAGCCGTACAATCGGAGAAAGCATGGTCATCGATAATATGAAGTCCGTCAGGCAGGCTGACAGAAGCAAGACCAGTACAGCCGCTGAAAGTACCGTTAGGAAGCGCATAGACCCAGTTTGGAAGCTCTATGGAAGTCAAACCAGTGCAATCTTCAAACACAAAAATACCCATATTGACACCAGCAGCACTGTCAGGAATCTTAACGGATGTAAGACCTGTACACCCGGAAAAAGCCCTCATTCCGATAAATTGAACATTTTCCGGAATTTCCATATAAGCCAAAGCCGTACAATCTGCAAAAGCATATTCCCCTATGTCAGAAAGTTTGGCAGGAAGACCAATAGATGTCAATTTGCGACAACCTTCAAAAGCATAATCCCCGATAGCCGTAACCATATAGCTTTCGCCTTCAATAATGGCTTGGTTCGGTATTACAATGTCACCCGAATAACCTGCCGGATTTTCAGTCACTTCCACTGTTTTCCCTACTTCCGACAAAATATTATAACATATACCATCTACTTCCACTGAAGCCAAAACATCAACACTGACCGACGACAATGCCGCCGACATCAAAAAAACAAGTAAATTTTTCACTTTCATAATGATATTGATTTTAATTAATAATTTCCTTAGTTATAATTCCCTTTCACAGAAAACGGCAAATCATATTTTTTTCAAATTTAATAATAAAGTTTTACCCCCCCCTGAAAAATAGTTAAAAAACCACAAAAAAAGGCTGCGCCAGGCGCAGCCTTTTCAATTCCAATATTGCCGTCAGAAACTATTACTCTATCTTCTTATAGACTTTCTTATCGATTTTTACCGGGTATTGCTGTTTAAGTTGCTCAACCCATTGCTTTTCAAGCTCGTTCTGATAATCGGAAACAACAGTACCCCTCACGTCTGCCACTTCCTCAGGCTGTGCTATGACCTTATAATCACAAACGAAGTAATCCGTATATTTCTTATTGTCAGGAGTAACTTTCGCCCCTCCAAACACATATGAATCAACCATAGCGTTCTCGCCTTTAGAAACGAGCAGTTTCTCAATTTTCAAGAATTTACCGTAATCACGACGCAACACCCGAGTCAACGAATCCGTCCCGATAGAACCCAAACGGGCTTTCACCAGCTTAGTAATCGAATCCCCCGTTGTCTGTACGAGATATCCTTTAAACTTCGGTTCAGTCCATCTGTACTTATCGCGGTTTGCCTCGAAATAAGCCTCCAGTCCTTCCAAGTCGGTCGCACCCTTATTCCATACCTTGCGGTTGCTGACCTCGAACAACAGCATTCCATCGCGATATTCATTTATAAGATTGTGAATATCAGCGTCATTCGCCTCAACAAAATCCTTCTCGCATTCAACTACCCTCGTAGTCCCCAATTGATTAATTTTAGAATCAATCGTAACATATGCAAGGTCATCCTTCATCCTGCCAAGGTTACGAACCTCTTTAATCAACAATGACAAAGGATAATTCACGTCATTCACAGAAAACAATTTCTCAGTGGAATTCTCGTACTTCGCAATAAATGCAGAATCAAGCTGATTTGGAGAAGTAACTTCCGATTTCAATCTGTTGACCAATTCAGTGTTGATCATAAACCGGTATTTCTTCTTCAACTGCTCCACACGCGACTGGTACGCGACATTTCCCTTCGGACCGCTCTTCAACATATTCATCACCTGCTGGCGCATTTCATCATAAGTGCCAACCTTCTTGCTGTCAAGCTTCTTAACGATATGTACACCATAAACCGTGGCAAACGGCTCGGAGATGCTGTCCTTCGGCAATTCAAATGCGACAGACTCAAATTCAGGCACCATTTCGCCCCTGCCAAACCAAGGCAACTGACCGCCCTTGCGTGCAGAGCCTGGATCTTGGGATTCGCGTTTAGCCACATCTTCAAAATCTGCGCCGTTCTTAACCACCTTATATATACTATCCGCCAAAGCAGCCACAGAATCCTTCTGAGCCTGTGTCGCATTTCTCGGATACAATTTCAATATATGTTCCGCCAGCACCTTTCCTTCATCAGGACGACGGTCATACACCTTTACTATATGATAGCCATAGTCAGTGGCGAAAACCTGCGATACCTCTCCAACAGGAGTCGTGTAGCAGGCATCTTCAAACTGCCATGGGAAACGTCCTACCGATATATAGCCCATACTGCCTTTATTCCTTTTAACAGAAGGGTCAATCGAATATTTCAAAGCAAGCTCCTCGAAACTTTGCCCGGCAAGAATGCAATTCCTTATGCTATCAAGCCGTGCCTTTGTCTTATTACCATCCGCAATATTATTTCCAAGCTTCATCATAATATGGCTTGCCTTCACATTCCACTTCATACGCTCATACTGCTCCTTTGCCAAATTTTCCTCAGCCACGGTATCAAGCAAGAATGGGAAAAGCAACTCGTTACGGTAGCCATTGAATTCCCGTTGGAAAGAGGCAGTGGTATCGATTCCCTCAGCCTTGGCATCAGCCACCTTCAATTTATACACCGTGAACATATCGACATACTTCTCCAGCGGCATCTTTGCAACTTGCTGCTGGTTATTTTTGTGATACATATACTCAAATTCCGACAACGTAACCGGCTCGCCGTTGACCGTCATCAGCACAGGGTCTTTCTTCGAAGCGGCAAACACGGAGAGACATCCTGCCACAACAAGCACTCCTACTGTCAGTTTCGTTTTTCTCATAATTTATATATTAAATTCAGACAAAAATATAACGTCAACGCATATCTAAAATTATATGCGTTGACGAAAAACCATTCATATTAACATTTTTACATATCTCCACGGCTGTAATTCGGGGCTTCACTCGTGATTGTCACATCATGCGGGTGGCTTTCCATCACGCCGGCATTGGTTATGCGCGTAAATTTGGCATTATGCAATTGCTCGATATTCGCGGCTCCACAGTATCCCATTCCGGAGCGCAGACCGCCGACAAGCTGATAAATAACCTCGCAAAGAGTACCTTTGTAAGGCACTCGTCCTGCAATCCCTTCCGGCACAAGTTTCTTCACGTCCTGAGTGCCCGACTGGAAATAGCGGTCTTTCGAGCCGTTCTCCATCGCCTCCAACGACCCCATTCCACGGTAGGACTTGAACTTACGACCGTTGAAGATTATCGTGTCGCCCGGAGCTTCTTCCGTACCAGCCACAAGCGAGCCAATCATCACGCACGAGCCTCCGGCTGCTAATGCTTTCACCACATCTCCAGAATAACGCAAACCGCCATCCGCAATCAAAGGAATGCCTGTGCCTTTCAGCGACTTCGCAACATCGTACACCGCACTCAATTGCGGAACACCTACTCCGGCAACCACACGTGTCGTACATATCGAGCCCGGACCAATACCAACCTTTATGGCATCTGCACCTGCCTCTACAAGCATCCTGGCAGCCTCGCCGGTAGCAACGTTGCCAACCACAATATCAATGGCCGGGAAATTAGCCTTAGCCTCTTTCAATTTCTCTATCACATATTTGGAATGCCCATGCGCGGTATCGATTACAATAGCGTCGGCTCCAGCATTGACAAGTGCTTCCATACGCTGCAACGTATCGACCGTAACGCCCACACCGGCAGCCACACGCAAGCGTCCTTTGGAATCCTTGCAAGCCATCGGCTTGTCCTTAGCCTTTGTTATATCCTTATAAGTGATAAGTCCTACCAATTTATTATCCTTATCGACAACCGGCAGCTTCTCTATCTTATGAGCCTGCAAAATCTCGGTTGCTGTCTCCATATCGGTGTTGGGACCGGTAGTGACAAGATTGTCCTTTGTCATCACGGCATCTATGCGCTTTGTCAAATCGCGCTCGAAGCGGAGGTCACGGTTAGTGACAATGCCAACGAGATACCCCTCATCATCGACCACGGGTATTCCGCCGATTTTGTATTCCGCCATCAGGTCGAGAGCGTCCTTCACCGTCGATCCGCGCTTGATAGTGACCGGATCGTAAATCATACCGTTCTCGGCACGTTTCACTATCGCTACTTGGCGCGCCTGTTCCTCAATCGACATATTCTTATGAATCACGCCGATACCACCCTCACGGGCAATGGCAATCGCCATCTGCGCCTCGGTAACGGTATCCATCGCCGCAGTCACAAAAGGTATCTTCAATTCAATGTTGCGTGAAAATTTAGTCGAGAGCTCGACAGTTTTCGGTAATACTTCAGAATAAGCGGGAATCAACAGCACATCGTCGAATGTCAACCCGTCCATTACAACTCTATCTGCAATAAATGACATAAGCTTTAAAATTTATTGCATGCAAAGATAGTGCAAATTGAGCGTAAAACAAAACAATCCCGATTGATTTTGTTTTACCGAGATGCAGCCTGTCTTATCGAAAGATAATGAAAGTTAAGAGCAATACAAAGAATTTATTCATATTGTATTGCCGAAACGCATCTTATCATATTTAAAGGTTGTGCAAATCGAGCGTAAAACAAAACAATCTTGATTGATTTTGCTATACCGCTTTCGATATTACAACCATTGTCCGGACAGAGAAAATTGTGTAACTTGCAAAAGTTTTTCAAATTTACGTTATGAGACATTTCCTTTTTGGATTCATATTTGTAGTGATTGCGGTTTCCGCTGTGGCGCAGATGCTGACGCAGCCGTCGGCGGAATCGGACGCGCTGTTTGCCGCCGGAGTTGATTTGTACAACGAGGGAAAA
>JADIMC010000011.1 GCA_017694955.1 Candidatus Limisoma faecipullorum | reverse complement strand
TTCGATGGTTCTGAGCTTATCGTGGACGGTGTGGGAGATGATGCTGTCGTTGAGGTGTACAACATTGCCGGGCAGCGTGTATATAGCGGTGCTGTAAAGCCGGTGGCTCTCGACAAGGGGCTTTACATCGTGCGTGTGGCAGGCCGCACGTTCAAGGTCGCGTTATAACGGATTATAAAAATGAGAATTTGCGGAAATATGAACAGATTTTTTATGAGACCGCTGCTTGCAGCGGCGGCATTGCTGACGGCATCGACAGCCACGGCAGATTATTTTTACGACTCACAAGGCATACAGTATGGCACGTTGGACGAAACCACTTGTGAAGTGCAGAATCCACGTGGTTATTCTAGTGATTCCTCTTACTCAGGCAATATCTCTATTCCTGAGCAGGTGACTAATAACGGAAAGACTTACACTGTCACGCAAATCGGACGTCATGCTTTCTATGGTGCAAAGAATCTGGATGGGGTTGTCGTGCCAAAGACTGTTACCGTAATCTACGAAGATGCCTTTTATGGATGCGGATTGGGGTGGATAAGGTTTGAGGACGGCGAGGAACCGATAGAATTCAAGTCGAAGGGAACAGGCTCTATGACAAGGGTTTTCGATGAAGTACCAGTGGTGAATGCGTATATCGGGCGCGACTTCATTTTTCCCGGAGGGCCGTCTTGGAAAACTAATCCGCCGTTCTCTTGGAATGACGCTCTCCAGATAGTTGAAATAGGCGACTTGGTCACTTCCATTCCTTCCTGTTCTTTTAATGAATGCCATAATCTTTTTCAAGTCACGATAGGCAGCGGAGTGAAAACTATAGGCGATGATGCTTTTGGCGAGACTGGTGTCGAAAATTTGTATATCGACAATCTCGAACAGTGGTGCAACATTGATTTTGGCACTTTCTATTCAAGTCCGTTGGCATTTAATCACGGATGGCTGCATGTTGGCGGCGCGGATGCCGTTTATGACATCGTGATTCCTGACGGTGTGACAAAAATCAACTCATACGCTTTTGCCGGGGCAAGGTTGAATTCGGTGACAGTACCGTCGGGAGTGACCGAGATTGGTGAAGAGGCTTTTGCAGAATGCTGGGGCGATTTCCAGACCGTTCATTTGCCGGAGGGCTTGCAGAGCATAGGATACGGAGCTTTCGCCAACAGCACTTTAAAGAGAATAGAAATTCCTGAGAGCGTCACTTATTTGGGCTCTAATATGTTTTTTAGGTGTAATGAATTGGAGGAGGCGATAATCAATGCGCAAATCACAAGTGTGGAAGAATACTCTTTTTATCAATGTGGAAATTTGCGTACTGTGGTTTTGCCGCCGACTTTGCGCATTATTCATGATTGGGCGTTTAGCAGTTGCATTTCGTTGCAGTCGATCGATATTCCGGAAGGAGTGACCGAGATAGGCGATGTGGCATTTAGTGGATACGGTTTTACATCGGTAATCATACCCAACAGTGTCAGGACTCTGGGAGCCGGGTGTTTTCAGGGTAGTAAATTGACTTCTGTGGTTATCGGCACCGGTCTGTCGGAGATACCTGACGACTGCTTCTCCGGGTCGGAACTTACTTCCGTCACTTTGCCGGACAACGTGACTTCGTTGGGTGAGGAAGCCTTTGGGGGATGCGCTTCGCTGGCGGAAGTGAATATAGGCAAAGGGCTGAAACAGATAAAGGATAAGTGCTTTGCTGAATCCGGGCTGAAATCGGTTAGCCTGCCGTCGAATGTCACTTCCATAGGTGTTGAGGCATTTGCCGGCTGCGCTTCATTGGAAACGGTCGATTTAAGCACACGATTGCGTGAGATACCTGAGAAATGTTTCCAGAATTCGGGTCTTGTTACAATAACTTTGCCGGAGAATATCACTACCGTAGGGGAAGCTGCGTTCTCAAAGTGTTTTTCTATGCGCTCGATTACGGTTCTTGGTCCGAAGAACTTTGAGGCATACGCCTTTTTTACGAACAATTACTCGGAGAGCGACCGTCAGGGTCTGAATGTTTATATTGACGATTTGGCGGACTGGTGCGAGAGAACTACTTTCGCTAATGAATATGCAAGTCCATTCTATACGTGGTATGGGAATGAACATCAGTCGTTGTATCTTGACGGGGAATTGGTTGAGAATCTCGTGATACCGGATGGGGTAGTTAAAATCAACGACTATACTTTTAACGATTGCGGCTCAATAAAGAGTGTGGTTGTCCCTGACGGTGTAGTTAGCATAGGAACATACGCTTTTTCCTGTCCTGAATTGACTAAAGCGACGATTGGCAAGAACGTGAACACTATCGGTATGGGAGCTTTTACCAGCGAAAAGTTGGCAGAGTTTATATCTTGGAATCCTGTGCCTCCGACAGGTTCCGGTATTGGCTATCATAGTGATGATTTTACGGTCTATGTGCCTGCGGGCAGTGTCGATGCTTATAAAAGTGCTGAAGATTGGAGATACTATAATATAAAGGCAATCGGCGACGGCGGCGTTGAGGAAATTGGCGGCGGAGAAGTTTCGGTGTCGGTCGTTGACGGCAGGATTGTGGTCAGCGGTGCTGACGATGATGCTGTGGTAGAGGTGTACGATTTGTCAGGGCGTAGGGTATATGCCGGAGTTGCTGCGGAAATACCCTTGACGGATGGCGGCGTTTATATCGTCAAAGTAGCCGGACAAGCATTCAAGATGGCTGTTTGATGAAGAATACAGGTTGAATGTAAAGCGGGTTTTAAGAAGCCTTGAACCCGGCGGTATGGTATTCGCGGCGTTGCGTCGTCTTTGCCATGCCGCCGGTTTGTGTTTTATAAATAAAAAAGTATCTTTGTGCCCGAAAAAAAATATTACAATGAGAAAAGACGGATATTTAAAAAAGATTCTAACTGCGTTATTAATTACAGTACCGGTTATGACAAATGCTGAAAACATATTTTTTGAAGAGTTCAAGACAACTCATAATGTAGTGCCTTTCGACCGCATTGAGAAAAGTTTCTATGAGGAGGCGGTAGATAGTGGCATAAAAGTTGCAAGAAAGGAAATCGATGCAATAGTCAACCAGCGTTCGATGCCGACGTTTGAGAATACTATCGTTGCATTGGAGGATGCCGGTGCGATGCTCAACCGCACGCTTATGACATTCTATCCGATTCTTTCTGCTGATGGCGACGACGAGATGAACGCCATTTCGCTTCGCATATCTCCGAAATTGTCGGAATATCAGAGCGACATATCTTTGAATGAGCGGTTGTGGGAGCGTATAAAATATGTATATGACAATCGCGAAAAACTAAATCTTGATACGGAAGATTCGATGCTTTTGGAGAAAACTTATGACTCGTTTCTTCAGTCGGGTGCGAATCTTAAGGGTACAGACCGCGATACTTACCGCAAGCTGACGGCCGAGCTTTCGGAGTTGACGTTGAAGTTCGAGCAGAATACAGTGAAAGCAACCGCTGCTTACGAGATGTGGCTTAAGAAAGAAGACCTTGCGGGACTTCCGGAAAGCAGTGTCGAAGCTGCTGCCGTGGCTGCAAAAGAGAAAGGTCGTGAAGGGGAGTACCTTATCACACTGCAGGCTCCGTGCTATATGGCGTTTATGAAATACTCCGACCGTCGCGATTTGCGTGAGAAGCTTTATCGCGATTATAATTCGCAATGCACTTCCGGAGAGTATGACAATAGGCAAATAATGTGCCGTATTGCCGAGATTCGTATGCAGATTGCGAATCTTATGGGTTACAAGACGTATGCTGACTATAGCTTGAAGCACACTATGGCCGAAACGAAAGAAAACGTTTATAAATTGCTAGACCAGTTGCGCGACGCTTATAAACCGGCATGGAAGAAGGAATTGAAAGAACTTTCTGAATATGTCAACAAATTGGAAGGCAAAAAAGTGGATTTACAAGCTTGGGATTATTCTTATTATGCCAACAAGTTGAAAAACGAGAAATATTCGTTCAATGAAGAAGAATTGCGTCCGTATTTCGAATTGAACAACGTCATCGATGGCGTGTTCGGTCTTGCAACTAAGCTATACGGTTTGCAATTCACGGAAAATCAGAATATATCGGTGTATAATCCTGAGGTTAAGTCGTTCGACGTGACCGATGCCGAGGGCAATTTCGTGGGTGTGCTCTACACTGATTTCTTCCCGCGTGCCACTAAGCGCAGCGGCGCATGGATGACAGAGTTCCGCTCGGAGAAGATTGTCGATGGAGTGAGCCAGCGTCCGCACGTGACATTGACTATGAACTTCACGCGTCCTACTGAGGACAAGCCTTCGCTTCTTACATTCTACGAAGTGGAGACTTTCATCCACGAGTTCGGGCATGGGCTTCACAGTCTGCTGACCCAGGCAAAGTACGCTTCGCTTTCGGGCACGAGCGTTTACCGTGATTTTGTAGAGGTTCCGTCGCAGTTCAACGAGAATTTCCTTACTGAAAAAGAGTTTCTCGACAGTTTTGCCAAACATTACATCACAGGAGAGTCTATTCCGCGGGAACTTGTAGATAAGGTGATAGCTTCCTCGCGTTTCGGCGCGGCGCGCGATTGCCTGCGTCAGTTGAGTTTCGGCTATCTCGATATGGCTTACCATACGATAACAGCTCCTATCACAGAGGATACGTATAAATTCGAGGTTGACGCGACGAAGAGCGTGGAGCTGTTCCCTGAGGTCAAGGGATGCTATACTTCGCCGATGTTCAATCACATATTCTCCGGAGGTTATGCTGCTGGTTACTATAGCTATAAATGGTCTGAAGAAATAGAGGCTGATGCGTTCCAGTATTTCAAGGATAATGGAATTTTTAATCCTGAAATCGCAAAATCGTGGCGCGACAATGTGTTGAGCCGTGGTGGAACAGAACCTCCGATGACGCTCTACAAGCGCTTCCGTGGTCAGGAGCCTACTGTCGATGCGCTCCTTATCCGTGACGGAATAAAGAAAGCTGCTAAAGGCAAGTAAACAGTCGGTTTGGCTTGTTTTCATATCGAAATTCCCTCTGCATAATATTTGCGGGGGAATTTTTTATATAGAAAGTTCTGCCATTGGTTTTGAAAATCGGTTGTCGAAAAATAAATTGTGGTTGATATTTGGAATTTGTGGATATTAAGTGTATCTTTGTTCTGATGTTGACAATTCTGCCTCATATTAAGTATTTAATCCGGAGCAATGATTGTGTCATTGTGCCTGATTTCGGTGCATTCATTTCGCATACCAACCATTCTTTTGTCAAGGATGGAATATTATTTGCGCCTTGCCGTCAGTTGGGTTTTAATGAGGCTCTGCGGCATAACGACGGGCTGATAGCAAATTCTCTTATGCGCAAATGTGGTATTTCGTATGATAAGGCTATGCGTATTGTGGCAGAAGATGTCAATGCATTGAAAGTGCAGTTGAGGGAGACTGGTGAGGCATATTTGGATGGCATAGGTAAATTTGTCCTTTCGGAGGATAATTTATTGTCATTTACTTCTTTGCAGAATATGATGTTGGTTTCTGGCAGCGATTTCTTTGGATTGTCGGATATGCGGCTTCCATCGCTTGACTCTATGGATGATGATGAGGATAATGCTGCTGCCCATCGTAAAGAATTCATATATTTCCCTGTGCGGAGAAGCTTTTTCAGAGTGGCAGCATCGATAATTGTGCTCGTAGCGATGGCATTTGTGCTTTCAACGCCGATACGCATCGACAATCATCCTGATTATGCCGGATTTAAGTCTGTTGCCGGTGCAAGCGATACGGTTGCGGTGGAAAAAGCTGATATGGCGGCGGTAAAAGACACCACTGTTGCTGTGATTGAAAATTCGAAACTGCAAAAATTAAGCGTTGAAAAGTCCGAAGCAAATTATTATGCGGTAGTTGCCACGTTTAAGAGTGAGCGTCAAGCAAAGTTGTTCGTGCAACAGTCTTCGATAGACAGTTTGGAGATAAATAATGATGGCGGGTTGTATCGGGTTTTCGCTTTTTCCGGAGAATCATACGATGATGTCAGGGAAAGAATGGAGGAGTCCTCATTGTTGAAGACAGTGCCTGATGCTTGGATTTATAAGAAGAGGATTAACGGTTGATGTCCGTTAATTTATTCCTCCCTTTATGTCTTGGATTTCCACAATTTTATTTACTATTGCATAAATTGCAAGACCGGCGGCAGAATGTATCTGTAGTTTTTTTGTGATATTCCGGCGGTGGGTAATCACTGTATGTATGGATATCGACAGTTTGTCGGCTATTGCTTTGTTTGTCATGCCTTTGACAATGCATGCGATAATTTCTTTTTCGCGATAGCTTAGTTGTTCGGTGTCTGTGGACTCTTCTTCATTTTTAGTCAATAGCCCATCCATTTTCGTGATGATGGAGTCTGTCTCGTCGAATATGGATATGGTGTCATCGAAATCAGTAAGTGTTTTTGAGTCTATGAAGCTCGATAGGATTGCGACTGTTTTTATCTTTGGAAATTCTTTTTTTATGGCGCTTATAGTATTGTTTGATAAAATTAAGGGGTTGATAAGCAATATTTCAGGTGTATGAAGTCTGAGAAACATTTGAAGTGTCTCTAAATTGGAAATCTCGTTTGTGGAAAAGGTGTAGTTCGGCAACCTTTTCAGAACTGTCGTTATTCCTGCTCGTATTATTGCTGAATTGTCGGCAATTACAACTTTTATGTTGTCGTTATTCTTCATTTACAAAGTTTTTTTTCCAGTTCTGCAACTGCGGGTGTGAATAGCTCGTCTTCTAATTTGCAGTGCAGGTTCAAGTCTGATTCGCAGTGGAAAATGTCGAACAATGTGGCGTTTAACAGGTTGTTGCATTTTTCTTGTGGATAGTACTTGATTATTATATTTTTCAGCTCGGTTAAATTCTGTTCGATGTGGTTATGTTTCTGAGCAAAGTTCTTGATTCGGTATGAGCCGGTGTCTTTTCCTGAAATAAGGTTTTCAACATATTCGAATACGAATCGGTTTTCATATTCCATATGTTTATATACTTCATTCTCATACTTGTCGTAGAATATGAGAATTGATTGCGTGACATCGTTTTTCCCGGGCTCAAGTTCCAGTGCGTCCTTAAGCTTTTTTCGGATGGAGGGGAGGTTGAAATCAAGGAAATACGAATGTGCTTGTTTCAGATATTCCATTAATGCTGGTAATGAAATCTGGTCGTTTTCGGCATCATATTCATAACCGTATTGTTCTTCTTCCATAAAATTGACGACAGCAAGGAATGTGTTGCAGTCCACATCCTGCTGCTCGCAAATTTCCTTTACAGTTTTTTCTCCAAATCCGAGTGGCAATCCGAACCTGCTCATCACGGAGATTAATGAGTAGTTTCTGAAAATGATGTTGCTCATCTTGTCAGTCGGTTTGTAACGGTTGATGCTGTTCATATTGTTTTGAATTCAGTTGCAAAATAAATGATAAATTATGGGGGTGGCAATCGCAATATGTAGGTATTAAGGGTTGCCGGGGTAATGATTTTTAGGTATTATTTTATGCGGAACATATATCCGAGGGAAACCATTATCGACATTCCGTTGGATGCTGCGAATGTATCTTTTTTACGGGAGTTGAAAATATTGTTTAGACCGTAGTAGAATCTTCCTTCCAATAATATGGAATGTCGTTTTTTTGCAATTAATTCCATTCCAAGACCAGCCGATATGCCATAATCTATTTTGTTCTTTATGTCCATTGTGAATTGCTCGGTGTTTCTGTTTTCTATCGGGAAATCGGCAGGCAGATTTTCGATGTCGTTGAAGTCGAAATTTGCGGATGTGCTTTCTCCAATCATGAATCCGATTTCCGGACCGGCATTGAAAAAGAAACGTGTCACATCACTTCCGAAATACACATGTGCAAGCAACGGCACTTGCAGGTAAGTGAATTTGCGTTGGAATGAATATTGCGTCTCGTCGAATGTCTCTTTCCATCCGCGTTGCTCGATATTCACTTCGGCGATGAGTCCGAAATGCTGTTCTTCTATATAACGGAAAGTCACGCCGCCGAGCATTCCTGTGATGAATGTCTGTTCTATGCCTGGAGAGAACATTGTTTGCGATAATGTGGCTCCTCCCTTCACCCCGACTGCTATGTTGGCGGAGTAATGTTGTTGAGAAAATGCCTGTATTGTGCAGATTGCGGCAATAATAAATGATAATATTTTTTTCTTGTTCATTCGATTATAGTTCTTTCTACAGAGTTGTCCGGGGAAAAGTGAACGAGGAATATGGCAGTATTGACAAATCCTCCCCAGTTGCTTACGCGTTTGAAGTCGATACATGTCTGTATGCCTTCCACACAACCTGCCGACGTGTTGAAATCTTTATTGTTTTGTCTTATTGCATCTATGAAATATTTTGCAAGGTCGTATCCGAAGATATTCATTTGAGGCATAGAATTAAGAGGTTGTTTGCCATACCAGTATTCAAAGTCTTCATTTAGTTTCTTTGCGGTCTCTTTATCACCGGCTATGGTATAACGGCTATATACATATGTGTCTGATTTATGGAAGAAAGGCTCTGAGGACATATAATTGAGCCATTCCGGATAGCCGAGCAGCGAATACTCGTATTCCGGACACTCTGCCGAAAGGTGTGCAAAAGCTTTTTTGATACGAGTAAGCATTGTTGTGGAACTTTGCTCTGGCACGAAAAGTATTTTTTTGTCGTTCGGGATTATTGTGCTGAAGATTTCAGTATCGTTTAATTCGTCAAGGCTTATTGTCTGTTTTGTAAGCCCGGTGGCTTTAAGATGCTGTATTAAAGGTTTTGCCTCGGTCTCAATTTCAGGGTCGTTGATAAATATCAGACGGTAGCCATTGAATTTGCTTTCCACCATATTGTTGACAGCAGAGTACATATATGATGATGGTGTCGTGACTTGGAAAAAGTTATCATTATTGTAGCTGTTGTCGTCGTTTACTTCAAATGCGTTTATGATATTCACTCCGTATTCTTTTCCAAAACGGCTTGCTTCTTCAATGTCATTGCTGCTGCTTGCAATGAAAATCATATCATGATTTTTCAGCTCGTTGGAATGCGAACCGATGATGTCGGAAAAATTGTCGTCCGACAAGTCAAAGGCATTCAGATTGATTTTGATTCCGTCATCTGCATATTCATTGGCTGCAAGCAGAACGCCTTTATAAAAGTCGGTATATAGTTCTGCCTTTTGGGATGGTTTCTCGCTTTTGCTTTCAAAAGGAAGTATTACTGCTAAGTTTATTTCAGTGACATTTTCCACTTCGTGGATTTCCTGATATGTAGCTGTTATTTTTTCGTTGGTTATGCTGTCACGCTCTTGTTTGACAGGGACATAGACATAAGATCCTTTTTTCAGTTTCTTACGGTCAGGATTTGCGTCTTTTAGCTCATCGGCGGTGGTGTTGTATTTTTCAGCGACAGATTCAAATGAATCGCCTTTTTCCACCTTTTCCGCGATGAACACTGTTTCAGGCTGGCTGTTCTTCTCTATTTCCGATTTTTCCGCAGGGGGAATCATTATTATTTCGCCTGCTTTGAAATTTGTCGGCGATATGCCAGGATTTGCTTCGAGAAGAGATTCAATCGACACATGGTTGTTGAGCGATACACGGTAAAGTGTTTCGCCTTTTTTTATCTTGTATGGTATGGCTTCTTTATTTTGTTTGTCACGGTTGCTTAATGGTATTTTTATTGTGCTTCCGCTTTTTAATCCTGACGACAGCTTCGGATTTGCTGTTTTAATATCATCGATGCTTACACCATAAATTTGCGATATGCTATAGAGAGTCTCTCCTTGCTCTACACAGTGTGTCAATTCTTTTGCAGCTGATTTTTGCTTGTTCTTGGTGAAATCAGCGACAGGGAAATATAGCCATTGGTCTTTCTTCAGACCTGATTTTACAGATGGGTTGTATTTTACAATCTGGTCGATTGTCAGACCTAATTCCTTCGATATTCCGTAGAGGGTTTCTTTTTTCTTTACTTGGCGGTAATAGTATTCTGTGTCGCCAATCATTCTTATCGGCAACTTAAGTTGGGCTTCTGCAAGCAAGGCGGTAGCCATTATGAAAATAATGAGGAGGTTGTATCTCATATATTTAGTCTTTAATAATCTGCAAATTTAATAAAAACAATAGAATCCTTGGCTATGCTTGGGCGTAATATTCGGTGATATTGTTACAATTATCAGTAATACTGCTATCCTGATACGGTTTTGTGATGTGTAAATTTGCGACAAGAAAGACAAATACGATGGAGAAGAATATGAGTCGCCGTGATTTCATCAAGAATTCGGCTTTTGCAGGAGGAGCATTGATTTTGTCTTCCGCTATGGTGAATGCGGCTGGTACAATGTTTGGAATGAGTGAAAAAGGAAATTATGGGTATGATGGGCTGTTGAAAGGCGTGTGCGACATCCATCTGCATTGCCGTCCTGATTCACGTGAGCGGTCGGTGGATGAATATGGTTTTATGAAAGATGCTATGGCGGCAGGCTACCGGGCCGTCATGTTCAAGTCCAACGATTTCAGTTGCCACGACCGGGCGTATCTCATCCGTCAGGCATTGCCGGGTGCGGAGTGTTTCGGCAGTTTCTGCATGAACCGGGTGTGTGGTGACAGGGTGAATGTGTTTGCCGCACAAAAGGCGGTCGAGACGAGCGGAGGATTGTGTCGCTGCATATGGATGCCGACATTGAATGCCGCCTACCAATACCGTTACGAAGGGCGCAGGGAGAAAGGAATTCCTGTATTAGGCGATAATGGACAAGTCTTGCCGGAGGTGGTCAAGGTAATGGAGATATGCGCCGAGGCGGACATTATCTTTGCCACCGGGCATTCTTCGCCGGAAGAAAGTATCACGCTTGTCCGCAAGGCGCACGAAGTCGGCGTGAAGCGTATCGTTGTCACCCATGCCAATTCGTATATATGGACAATGACACCAGACCAAATCAAGCGGTGTATCGACCTCGGCGCATACATAGAGTATTGCTACTTGCCTTGCCTTTGGGGAGAGGGTACGAAGATGCCCCAATATCAACGGCAAAGCATCGAAGATTTAGCTTCGTTTGTTCGCATTGACCCGGCACGGAGTTTCATCTCTACGGATTTGGGGCAGGCGGTGATGCCGCATCCTATTGAGGGAATGAGGGACTGCATTTTGAAACTGCAATCTGCCGGAGTTTCCCAAAGCGATATAGATCTGCTTATGCGCAGCAATCCGGCATGGCTGATAGGTTTTGATAAATAGAAAGAAAAAATATGGACAGACGTGATTTTATTAAAAGCGGACTTCTTGCAGCAGCCGTAGGAGCCGTGAGCGGTCCGAAAGCTATCGCTCAGGAGGCCGAAAGGCAGGCGATGAGGGAGCAGTTGTCGAAAGACATCCTCAATTACAATCCGCAGATGCAATATCGCTCGATGGGGCGCACGGGAGTCAGCGTGTCGGCATTGGGCTTCGGGATGTTGCGCCTGCCGATGAAGAACGGTCACGTGGATTTCGACCAAACCACGCCGATGGTGCGCCGCGCCATCGAAGGCGGCGTGAACTACATCGACACTGGGCGCGTCTATCTTGGCGGCGAGAGCGAGCAGGCGGTGGGCAAAGCCCTTGCCGGAGGCTGGCGCAACCGGGTGTATGTAACGTCCAAGATGCCGTGGTGGGAGATGCAGTCGGCGGACGACTTCGAGAAGTTCTTCGACCAGTCGCGCCGTACTATCGGCACGGATGTCATCGACTTCTACCACATCCATATGATTATGCACCGCGCGTGGAAGGACTACGTGTTACCTTACAAGCTCATCGAGAAAATGGAGAATCTCAAGGCGCAGGGCAAGATACGTTTTATGGGCTTCTCTTTCCATGACAGTCTGCAACTGTTCAAGAAAATAGTAGAATATACGCCGGCATGGGATTTTTGCCTCATCCAGCACAATTACTTGGATTACGAATATGAGGCCGGTGTACTTGGGCCGAAATATGCCGCCGCCAACGGTATGGGACTGGCGGTGATGAAGCCTGTCCGCACAGGCTTTCTTGCCAACCTTCCACAGGTGATGCGCGATGCCCTTGCCTCCACGGGCATTCACAAGCCTGACACCGAATGGGCGTTGGATTACCTGTGGGACATTCCCGAAGTCAGCGTGGCGGTGAGCGGTATGGGCAATATGGAAGATGTGGAAGAAAATTTGAAGTACGCCGCCAAAGCCCGTCCCAATATGCTCACCCCTGCCGAGCGCGAGGCATTGGGCGCGGCCATCTACGCCTACCGACACGCGCCGGGACACATCGACTGCACGGGCTGCTACCAGTGCATCCCCTGTCCGCACAATGTTGCTATCGGCTACATCTTCGCCTACGTGTACAACAACTACCTCCTGCATCGGAACAAGGAGCGGGCAATGGCGGACTACACCGTTTCGATGTCGCCCATACAACGAGGCGACCCGGCATCCTCGTGCGTCGCTTGTGGAGAATGCTTGGCAAAGTGTCCGCAGCATCTTGACATTCCTAATTTGCTAGCAAAAGTGAAAGGCGTAATGGGTAAATGAAAACCGTAAAACTGTTACAATTCTCGGTAATATGGTTGCCTTATTGCTCCTGAATAGCTGTTAATTTTGCAATATATAATAAAATATGAAGGATATGAAAACAAATCTTACTTATGACATGTACGTTCCTATCCGCGTTATGTTCGGGACAGGGATGCTGAACAAACTGAGTGAACAACCGATGCCAGGCAAACGCGCCCTTATCGTTATCTCCAACGGCAAATCGACTCGTGCCAACGGATATCTTTCTCGCACGGAGGAACAACTGCAAAAGGTGGGCGTGGAGACTTTCCTGTTCGACGGCGTGATGCCCAATCCTACTGTGGGCAACGTAAATGCCGGAGTCAAGGTTGCCCGCGAGAACGGCTGCGACTTCCTCGTAGCGTTGGGTGGCGGAAGCGTGATGGACTGCACGAAAGCCATTGCGGTAATGGCAACCAACGAAGGCGAATTGTGGGATTACGTGCCTATCGGTTCGGGCAAGGGACAACCGATTGCCGTCAAGCCGCTGCCTATTATTGCCATTACCACCACGGCAGGCACAGGCTCGGAAACTGACAATTCGGGTGTCATTACCAAAGAGGATACTTTCGAGAAGGCATTCGTGGGCGATGCCTCTCTGTTCCCCGTCCTCTCCATCGTGGATCCGGAACTGATGGCGAGCGTGCCGCCGACATTCACGGCATACCAAGGCTTTGATGCCTTGTTCCACAGCACGGAAGGCTATATCGCCAAAGGAGCGAACTTGATGAGCGATATGTATGCCCTGACCGCTATAGAGAATCTGGCGAAGTACCTGCCTCGCGCCGTGAAGGACGGTAAGGATATGGAAGCTCGCACCCACGTGGCATTTGGCAATACATTGTCAGGCGTTGTTATGTGTCTTACTCTGATTACGAGTGAACACGCTTTGGAGCATTCGCTTTCTGCCTACCATCCGAATTTGCCTCATGGAGCGGGTCTGATAATGGTAAGCAAGGCATACTACAAATACTTCATTGAGCACCACGCTTGCGACGACCGCTTCATCCGTATGGCACAGGCGATGGGTATGCCAGAAGCCACGAAGCCCGAAGATTTCTTGACTGCCCTTTCTCGTTTGCAGGAGGCTTGCGGCGTGGCGGACCTGAAGATGTCCGACTACGGCATTACACCCGACGAGTTCGAGACGCTGATGCGCAACACCCGCGAGGTGATGGGTGTGATGTTCACCAGCGACCGTGTGCAGATGACGGACGAGGATATAATTAAGATCTATGCAGAGTCATATAAATGATGAAAAAATTATTTTGTATAACATTATTGATGATTTTGTCGGCTGGTGTAGTAATATCAAATGATAATAATAGTATGGAATGTAATTCAATTAAATTTACCATTGAGGGCGGCAAGACCTTCACCGCTACATTGGAGGAAAACTCCTCAGCCGAAGCACTGAAAGAGCAGCTTGCCAAAGGAAACATCACCGTAGAAATGAATGACTACGGCGATATGGAAAAAGTAGGTTCGCTAGGAATCAACTTGCCTCGTAATGACCGTCAGACTACGACGGGACCGGGCGACATCATTCTCTACCAAGGACATAATCTCGTCATTTACTATGATGCCAATTCTTGGAACTTTACCCATATAGGTAAAGTGAACGGTGTCAGCACGCGAGAGGAAATGCTTGATTTGCTTGGCGGTGTCGGGAAAATCTCAATTACCTTATCACTGGAATAATAAAATTATAAATGTTCGACATATGAAAAAGATACTGTTTTTATTATTAGTAGCAACAATTACTAACATACAAGGAATTATGGCACAGGAAAAGATTTCAGAAACCGTAGCGGACGGAAAGGCCGCTTTCCAGCGGGAAATGATTTTCCCCATCGGCGAGCCTAACACCGCTTACGCCAAGTATTTCATAGGCAACAGCTATCTGGCAAGGGTATCCACGGAGCAGATTCCGTTCAGCAATGTCACTTTCGAGCCGGGATGCCGCAACAACTGGCACATTCATCATGCCACGAAAGGTGGAGGGCAGATGCTTGTATGTGTGGCCGGACGCGGTTGGTATCAGGAAGAAGGCAAGCCTGCCGTACAGATGCTTCCGGGTGATGTCATTCACATTCCGGCGAATGTGAAGCACTGGCATGGAGCGGCGGCTGACAGTTGGTTCGCGCATCTCGCATTTGAGGTTCCCGGAGAAAACACCTCGAATGAATGGCTGGAGCCAGTCACTGATGAGGAATACGACAAATTGAGATGATGTTTAAATTGTTATATGTTTCGGTTGTGGTATTTATGGGTATGCTGTTATTGCGGTCTCATTCCTATGGGCAGGTAATTGATGTGCATACCCATATTGTCATACCTGAATATACGGATTTGCTGGAAAGATATGGCGCTGCATTAGAGGAAACTTTCCCTTTGCCGCATTGGGATGTCGATTCTCATATACGGTTTATGAATGCGGCTGGAATCCGTACATCAGTGTTGACAATGCCCGCTCCGCAGCCGTATTACGATGATGCGGAGGAGAGTGCCAAATGCATCCGCCGGGTAAACGAAGTTTCAGCGAAGGTGAAACAGCAATACCCCGGAAGGTTCAAGTTTTGCGCTTCCCTGCCTCTGCCCGATGTGGATGTCGCCATCCGTGAAGCCATTTATGCGCTTGATACCTTGGGTGCGGACGGCGTAAAGCTGGCGACCAACAGCCGTGGGCAATACTTGGGCGACGAGGCGTTGGACCCGCTAATGGAAGTCTTGAACGAGCGACACGCCGTCATCATCATCCATCCGCACCGCCCCACGCCTTACTCGGAAAAAATCATTGCCACCACGCCGTTGGCGATGTACGAATATCCGGCGGAGACCACCCGCGCCGTGGTGAATATGCTGGCAAGAAACGTGTTGGTGCGTTACCCGAACTTGAAAGTTATCGTGCCACATTGCGGCTCGTTTCTGCCGCTGGCATTGCCGCGCATAAAGTCTATCCTTCCGGCAATGGTGAAGCAGGGCTATATGCATCCTATAGATTGGGAAGGAAACCTGTCGTGCCTTTATTTCGATTTGGCGGGCAGTCCGACCATTGAAGTCTTGCGGTCGCTGCTCACCATCACCACACCCGACCATATCCTTTACGGTTCGGATTATCCCTACCTGCCTGATACCGTGCTGAAAGCCAATCTGCAAAGGTTGAAACTGATGCTCGCTTCGGACAAGGAGCTTTCCGAATACGCGGATATGTTCTTGTGGGAGAATGCGGAGCGATTATTTGTCAAGGGCGTAACCGCTGGCAGTACTCCGACGGAGTGACGCCCTCCTGCTTTTTGAACATCCGGCTGAAATGCTGGGGATACTCGAAGCCGAGGTGGTCGGACACTTGGGAGATGGTTTCTCCGGAGGCAAGACCGTTCTTGGCAAGTTGGATGACGAACTGGCGGATGTGGTTGCTTGCCGTGTCCCCGGTCGTTTTTTTGATTACATCGCCGAAATAGTTGGGCGACATGCACAATTTGTCGGCGCAGTATTGCACGGTGGGCAGACCGAGGGTCAGTTGGAGTT
>JADIMC010000010.1 GCA_017694955.1 Candidatus Limisoma faecipullorum | reverse complement strand
ATATATATATATATATGCAAGTTAAATTGCGTTAATAAAGACAAAAAACCCGGATTTTATGCATCCTACACCTTAATAATATATATACACGGGACAAGGCTTCCTGAATATCAGTCCCCACAAGCCGAGCAAAATGCAGAATATGTCATAGCGCGCCCCCATGGGGCCCGATGGTTGGGAGGTGGCACAACGTGACGGAGGGGTCCGCATACACCAGCCCAGCCACATAGCCACAGGGGACTTCAGCCGCGGGCAAGGAGCAGAATGTCCTCCCCTGACCGCGAAGCGCAGCGCAGCTGATAGGGGAGGTGTCCCATCGGGACGGAGGGGTCCGCATACACCAGCCCAGCCACATAGCCACAGGGGACTTCAGCCGCGGGCAAGGAGCAGAATGTCCTCCCCTGTCCGCGGAGCGAAGCGCAGCTGATAGGGGAGGTGTCCCATCGGGACGGAGGGGTCCGCACACACCATCCCAGCCGCATAGCCACAGGGGACTTCAGCCGCGGGCAAGGAGCAGAATGTCCTCCCCTGTCCGCGAAGCGCAGCGCAGCTGATAGGGGAGGTGTCCCATCGGGACGGAGGGGTCCGCATACACCAGCTCGACGATGGAGACTTCACTGCCCTGCAGTAATCCGGAACCCCTTCCCGGCTACGCCGTACCTCCCCTATTTGCTCGCCTGAAGCTCCGCAAACAGAGGAAGACAATCTTCCATCCGGTGACAGCCGCATAGCGACACACCCTCACACCCCATCGAGGCTCACACCATCTGTGACAGCCGCATAGCGGCTGCGTTGACCTAACCCACGGCTTCAGCCGTGGGCAGGAACATCCCCACCCCATACCGACCCCATAGGGGTCGCGCCGGATAGCAGCAGTCAGCGCGGCCTTTTGCCACCCCCGCCAGCAATAATCAAAATTTAACTTGCTTTAATTGCTCCCTATGCTTAACTTTGCATCATCAATAAGTTGTTGCCAATATTGAAAATCGTTAACAATCAATTAATATGGACACATTGAAATTTGAGAACCGTAATGTGAAAGGCGCTGTTTCGGAAGCCGAAATCGATGCTTTGCAAGCCAAAGGCGCCGACGCTATCGAAAAACTTGAAAAAGGCACTGGCGAAGGCAGCGATTTCCTTGGCTGGCTTCATCTCCCAAGCGCCATTTCCGGAGAATCTGTCGCCGACATCGAAAAGACAGCGGCTCTGCTCCGCAAGGATTGCGAATACGTTGTGGCAATCGGCATCGGAGGCAGCTACCTCGGAGCAAAGGCAGTGATAGAGGCGCTCAGCGACTCGTTTGCGGCATACAAGCCGGCAAATGGCCCGCGCGTGCTGTTTGCAGGTCAGAACATCGGCGAGGACTACACATCCGAGCTCGTGGAATTGCTGAAAGGCAAGAAATTCGGAATAATAGTCATATCGAAATCCGGCACCACCACCGAGCCGGCAATCGCTTTCCGCATACTCAAGGAAATGCTTGAGGCTCAGGAAGGAAAGGAATACGCTTCGAAGCACATCGTCGCCATCACCGACGAGCGCAAGGGCGCGTTGCGCAAGCTCGCCACGGAAGAAGGCTATGTCACATATGTGATTCCCGACAACGTCGGCGGACGTTTCTCCGTGCTCACTCCGGTAGGATTGCTCCCGATTGCCGTTGCAGGATTCGACATCCGCAAGCTCATCGACGGCGCGAAAGCAATGGAAGCAGCAACTGCGAAAGCCGACAGCTCCAACATCTCGCTGCTCTATGCGCAGACACGCAACGCACTCTACAACGCCGGCAAGAAAATCGAGATTCTCGTGAACTACAACCCGAAGCTGCACTACCTTGGCGAATGGTGGAAACAGCTCTACGGCGAAAGCGAAGGCAAGGAGCACAAGGGAATTTTCCCGGCTGCCGTTGACAATTCCACCGACCTGCATTCAATGGGACAGTGGATTCAGGAAGGCGAGCGCTCGATATTCGAGACCGTGATTTCCGTTGCGAAGCAGCAGCGCGAAATAGTCATACCGTCAGACGAGGCAAACCTCGACGGATTGAACTACATCGCCGGAAAGCGAATCGACGAGGTCAACAAGATGGCTGAGCTCGGTACGGTAATAGCCCACAGCGACGGAGGAGTGCCGAACATCCACATCACCCTTCCGGAACTTTCGGAATACTGCCTCGGCGAGATAATCTATTTCTTCGAGAAGGCCTGCGGTATCAGCGGATACATCCTCGGCGTGAATCCGTTCAACCAGCCGGGCGTGGAAGCTTACAAGAAGAACATGTTCGCACTGCTCAACAAACCGGGATACGAAGAAGAAAGCAAGGCAATACAGGCTCGCCTGAAATAATTGCCGCCAATCCCATATACAAGGGAGCCGCACGCATATGCGCGGCTCCCTTTTCATTTTCCCAAGGCAAATCACCCCGTTTTTAGCCGCAAGGCGACAGGAAAAATCAAAAAAATCGCGCGATGCGCAAAAAAATCGCCCGAAAAATTTGCACAACGGAGAAATAGTCGTACCTTTGCATCGCTTTAGAAAACTAAAGGGCGTTTAGCTCAGCTGGTTCAGAGCATCTGCCTTACAAGCAGAGGGTCGGCGGTTCGAATCCGTCAACGCCCACACAAGGATGCATCGGTCGGATGCGTCCTTTTTTTATTTCCCGACACATAGCGGCGGCTTCCGCCATCCATTCCGCGGCAGGCAGCCGATCGACAGCCTCACAACCACACAACCGCCCCTCGGATTATGATTTTTTTGGAATCGGCAATAATTTTTCCGAACAGTTTGCTTGTTTTGCCGAAAAACCCCTAACTTTGCACACAATACAAACAGGCATAAAACAGCCTTAAATTAAATGATTTATGTTAGAAAAGACCAATGTAAAAACTCTTGAGAATGTTGTAGTGCGCTTCTCCGGCGACTCTGGCGACGGGATGCAGCTTGCGGGCAACATTTTCTCGAACGTGTCGGCAGGTGTGGGTGACCAGATTTCCACATTCCCCGACTATCCTGCCGAAATCCGCGCCCCGCAGGGCACTCTGAGCGGAGTTTCCGGCTTCCAGGTACATATCGGAAAGGGCGTCCACACGCCGGGCGACGAGGCCGACGTGCTTGTGGCAATGAACCCTGCCGCATTGAAGCGTCACGCTTGCTTCCTCAAGAAAGGCGGTGTGGCGATTGTCGATATCGACTCTTTCCGCGAGCAGGACTTGAAAAAAGCGCTCTACACAACCGACAATCCTTACAAAGAAATCGGATTGGACGCGCAAGTGGTGGAAGTGCCAATCTCCACTATGGTGAAATCAGCCCTTGCGGATTCCGGACTCGATATGAAATCGATGCTCCGCTGCAAGAACATGTTCGCACTCGGATTAGTATGCTGGTTGTTCGACCGTCCGTTGAAACCCGCATTGCACCTGCTCAAGAACAAGTTCGCAAAAAAACCAGCCATCTACGAGGCAAATGCCAAAGTAATGTGTGCCGGTTATGACTACGGACACAACATACACGCATCAGTATCAACCTACCGGATAGAGGCAAGCCATGCACGCCCGGGAATCTACACCGACGTGAACGGAAACACAGCCACAGCGTGGGGACTGATCTACGCCTCCGAGAAATCAGGACGGCCGTTATACCTTGGCAGCTACCCGATTACCCCGGCAACCGACATCCTGCACGAGCTTGCAAAGCGCAAGGACCTCGGTGTGAAAGCTTGCCAGATGGAAGACGAAATAGCCGGAATATGCTCGGCAATAGGAGCGGCGTTTGCAGGCGACCTTGCCGTGACCACGACATCCGGTCCGGGTCTCGCCCTCAAGAGCGAAGGTCTGGGACTGGCTGTGATGGCAGAGCTTCCGCTTGTTGTCATCGACGTGCAGCGCGGCGGCCCATCGACAGGACTTCCGACAAAGACCGAACAGACCGACTTGCGCCAGGCGCTCTACGGACGCAACGGCGAATGCCCGCTCGTAGTGCTTGCAGCAGCTTCGCCTACCGACTGCTTCCAGATGGCTTTCGAGGCAGCGCGCATCGCCATCGAGCATATGACGCCTGTAATCCTGCTAACCGACGCGTTCATCGCCAACGGCTCATCGGCTTTCCGTCTGCCTGACGACGACGAATATCCCGAAATCAAGCCGCGCTTCGTGCCGGAAGACCGCCGCGAAGGATGGCATCCATACGACCGCGACGAGACCTTCGCCCGCTACTGGGCTATACCGGGCACACCGGGCCTGATGCACAGAATCGGCGGACTGGAGAAAGACTCCGTGACAGGCGCGATATCTACCGACCCGGTAAACCACGAAAAGATGGTACACTACCGGCAGGCAAAAATCGACTACATAGCCAACGAAATCCCAGGCAAGGATCCTTACGGCGACAAGGACGCCGACACGCTCATCGTAGGATGGGGCGGAACTTTCGGACACATCCACGAGGCTGTGGATGCCTTGCGTGCCGAAGGCAAGAAGGTTGCGATGGCGCATTTCCGCTACATCAACCCGCTGCCTAAGAACACAGGAGAGACGCTCGCGCGCTACAAGAACGTGATTGTCGCTGAATTGAACTCCGGACAGTTTGCCGACTATCTGCAGGCAAAATTCCCGGATGTCAAGATAAGCCGCATCAACAAGGTACAAGGACAACCGTTCCTCGTACAGGAAATCATCGATGGTGTCAAAAAAGTAATGGAGGGTTAAGCTATGGAAGAAAAGAAATATCAAGCATCCGACTATAAGAGCGATCAATACGTGCGTTGGTGTCCCGGTTGCGGCGACCACGCTATCCTCAACGTGCTCCACAAGGCTATGGCAGAAATCGGCGTGCCGCCAGAGCAGATTGCCGTGATTTCCGGTATCGGCTGCAGCTCCCGCCTGCCTTATTACATGAACACCTACGGATTCCACACAATCCACGGACGCGCCGCTGCCGTTGCAACAGGCTTCAAGGTGGCAAACCCGGAGATGACCGTATGGCAGATTTCGGGCGACGGCGACGGACTGGCTATCGGCGGAAACCACTTCATTCACGCCGTGCGACGCAACGTCAACATCAATATGGTACTGCTCAACAACCGCATCTACGGATTGACCAAAGGACAGTACTCGCCTACCTCCGAGCGCGGATTCGTCTCCAAGTCGTCTCCTTACGGAACGACAGAAGACCCGTTCATCCCGGCGGAACTGGTGTTCGGCGCACGCGGCACATTCTTCGGCCGCAGCCTCGACGTAGAGCTCAAGACCTCGCAGGAAGTAATGGTAGCGGCAGCGCGGCATAAAGGCACATCGGTCGTCGAAATGCTCCAGAACTGCGTGATTTTCAACCAGGGAATCTACAGCTACGTATCCGACCGCGAGCTTCGCGCAGACCACACCATCCACCTCGTCCACGGCGAGAAGATGCTCTTCGGCAAGGACAAGGAGAAAGGAATCGTGCAGGACGGATTCGGCCTGAAAGCGGTCGTTGTGGGACAGGACGGCTACACAATCGACGACGTGCTCACCCACGACGCACATTGCCAGAGCAACCTGCTGCACCAGCAGCTCGCAATGATGGACGGGCACACCTTGCCGCTGGCCATCGGCGTGATACGCGATGTCGATGCCCCGGTCTATGACGAGGAAGTTGACCACCAGACCCATGAGGTGGAAGAAAGGAAGCCTTACCACACTCTCCGCGATATGATTCTCGCCGGCGAGACCTGGGAAGTGAAATAAAAAAAGACACTTACAAATACACAAGCGGGGGATGCGCTGAAATACGCATCCCCCGCTGTTTTTTCACCGCCGGAGAATCCAAGACCGCCTACCTTACGGCCACCTTATAAGCCACACCGTCCTGACAAATTACACAATAAAAACCACAAATCAAAGCAGGAAGCATCCTGATTCGGTTTATTTAACTATGTCCTAATCAATTAAGGATAAGGCCTGAAACACTTTCCCTATGATAACGGCAAAAAACCAAAGGAGTTGCAACTTTCCGGGTATCTTCTACGTCTAATGAGCGAATAACAAGAACAAATGACGAATATGAAATCAGAAATAACCGCATTGATGCTCGCGCTGGCAATCCCGGCGTTTGCGCAAAACACCGAAACAACCGACTCTCTGCCGACCGTGACGCTCTCTGAAGTGGAGGTGAAAGGCTCCACGATGATTGACAAGAGCGACCGTAAGCTGCTCATACCTACCACGGAGCAGACACGGCTGTCGAGCAACGGCGTTGACCTGCTGCGCAATATGCAGGTGCCGATGCTCACGATCGATATTGTCAACGATGAGATAAAGCTCATCGACAACGGCACGCTTACAATATGCGTCAACGGACGCGAGGCGAGCATCCACGACGTGAAAGCCCTCGACCCGCGCACCATAAAGCGCATCGAGTTCCACGAAAGCCCGTCGATGCGCTACGGCGGCGTGGATGCCGTGGTGGACTACATCGTAGAACAGCCCACGTCGGGCGGCAACTTTATGGCCAACGGCAACCAATCATACATCAAATGGGGAAACTACAACGTATCCGGGAAGATGAATAAAGGCAAGTCGCAGTTCGGATTCTACGGCAATTTCGGAGAACGCTACGGATTCACGCAGTGGCGCGACAACGAAGAACACTACACTACCGCCGACAGAAAGCAGTTCACACGCTCGGAGAAAGGGCTGCCCGGCACGCTGACCTGCCCGTGGTACAACGCATCGCTCGACTACAGCTATGCCGACGCCGGAAAGAACATTTTCGTGGCGCAACTGCGGCTTAACGGCCGACCGGATTTGCTGGCGGAATACATCGGCGACCTGTCGAACTCGTACTCTTCAGGCACGCAACACGTCACAGACCGCACCACACGCGACTACACAAGACCCGCGCTCGACCTCTACTGGCAACACAATATGGATGGCAACCAGTCGCTGATGCTCAACGTGGTGGGCGGATATGAATACCAGACCTCGTCGCACGCATACACCACATTGAACTATGGCACAGGGCTTGACGACGTGTCGATGCTAAACGAAATCACAAGCCGCAACTATTCGCTCATAGCCAACGCCAACTACGAGAAGCGGTGGAGCGCGGGCAGGCTCACGGCAGGCGTGCGCTACTCGCAAGCGTGGGGCGACAACGACTACACGACAAGCGGCATAGACGACAAGACACGCGAGTCGAAAACCCTCCTCTACGCGGAATGGTGGCAGCCGCTCGGCAACCGGTTCGACTACACGCTGAGCCTTGCCGGAAAGCAACGCTCGTTCCGCATCGTGGGCGACGACCCGACCAACACATTCGACATGATTGCCTCCGCAAAATCGCGCTTCAGAATCAACCAGCACAACACCGTCAGGTTAGAGTTCTCGACATCGACCGACACGCCGGATGCCAACTCGCTGACCAGCGCGCTTCAGGACTTGGACGAATTCCAGAAATACCGCGGCAACCCGAATCTCAAGCCTTACCGCAACTACCGCATCAAAGCGCAATACGAATTGACGAAAGGCATATTCTTCGGGCGGCTGAGCGGAGCGTTCGACTACTACAAGAATCCTGTGATGGAGGACAAATATTGGGTCACGGAGGACGGCTCGACGTTCCTGCTCAACACGATGAACAACCAGCGCAACTACCGCTCTTTCGAGCTGCGCGCAACCCTGCGCGTTGAAGCCATCCCGGAATGGCTCACAATATCGGGCAACGTAGGCTGGGGACGGCAAATCTCCAAAGGACACCGCTACGAGCATACCCACGACGGAATGATAGGCAACTGGGACGTGATGCTCACACATTGGAATTTCTCGCTCAACTATTTCGGCTCAATCAACGAGAAATGGCTATGGGGAGAGACCATCACCAGCTCGGAGAATTTCCAAATAGTAGTACTGTCGTACAAATGGCGCGACTGGAATTTCGGAATCGGAATCTGCAACCCTTTCATGAACAACTACAAAGTGCCGGAAGAAAACCTCAACCGCTATGGAGGCCATTATCGTGAGGGGCATCTCGACATGGCAGAAAGCATGCCTTTCATCAGCCTCGCATACAACATCGAATGGGGACGCAAGAACAAGAACATCGAGAAACGCCTCAACAACAACTACGACGGAGGAACAGTCGGAACGACAGAAAAGTAACCGTCATTCCCTTTTCCTACGCAAATGCATGCCGCACCAGCATATCTTTGCAACAAAAAGGATATGAATGACATTACAGTGGACATGCGCACCTCTCCCCCGGCTGACGGTTTAGTCGCGGAAACCGTCAACCTCAGGAGCCACGGCAAAGGCATTCTTTCGGCGACAGGCAATCCGTCAGCCATCGCCCAGATGCAGGAGAATGACCGCTTCGTGGGATGCGACCACCGTAATGGAAGCACATACTACTTTGTCTTACGCAACGGCAACCTTGTACTGCTTGGAAGGTCGGAAGCAGACGGTACGTTTACGGAAGACGACACGGTTGTGGCACAACTTGAGGAAGACATCGGAAAATGCGCCGCAACCGGCGATTTCTTTATCATTTCCACCGATGCAGGATTGCGGTTCCTCCATTATTCGGGCGGCACGTACACCTTTCTCGGCGGTGCGCCGCAATTCCCCGTGCTGGCATTCGGCATAACCGATACCGCACAACTCACTGCAACCCTGCCCGGTCACAAGCTCAACGGTGCTTATCCGGAATGGAGCGGCACATTGCAGGCAAGCGACGCTTCAGCCGTCACGCGCCAGGTAAAAACGGCTTTCGATAATCTGCGGCAACAAGCGGAAGAAGGCATGCGCTGCATCTTTCCGGTGATGCTGCGCACGGCTCTGCGGCTATGGGACGGCTCCCTGCTATGGTCGCCCGAAACGGCTATGGCAGGAAACGGCTACTCTCTGCCGGAAACGCTCGCCCCGGTCACGATGATTGCAGCCGGGGAATACCGAGTGGAGAACACTTCCGTTTCGCTCACGGCATGGAAGCCGTCGGTCACGCTCATTTCCCCGGGAATAGGGGCATGGCGGCATCTTGTCAAGGCTGTAGAAATCTATGCGGCAGGAAGTCAGGACTTATTGCCTGACACGGTCGAATTCCGCTGCGAGAAATCACAACAGGGCGGACCGGAATATTGCCTCCGTATGAAAGCCGCATCAGTCAAGACACTGCAAGCCAGCCGCTCGCTGCCACACCAGCAGGAATTCCGGCTGATAGCGTCAATTTCCGATATCGAATCGCTCTTCAACGGGAAGATAGCGGCGCAAGGGGTCAGCCCGGTCACCGACGGCACAGGCGGATGTCTCTCGGCATCGACATTCGCCATCGGCTTTACCAGGGGCAGCGAGAAAGCGGCGTTTCAGCCTACGGTCCCGGCATTTTCCACATCCGCGCTCACCACCGTGGGCGACCGCTGCTTCGCCGGAAATGTCACAAAAAAGCTGCCCGAACCGCCACGCTACGAGTCGATTTGCAATCCGTCGGGATTCGTGGAAGAGACGGCAAGCGTGACTGTTGCGGTGGAAATAGCCGGGCAGTCGTCGCATATGGTTGTGGCACGGTCCGTAGCGACAAACGTATGGTCGCAAAAGCTCAACGGATTCATAGCATATCCCGACAGCCGCGCCTTGCATATGACAGTCGTGGTAATGGCAGGCGGAAAGAAATATGCATTCGAAACCCCGTTGTGCAGAAACGGCAGCGGAAATATGGCCTATGCAGAAGCCGACGACGAAGGTTTCACACTGCAACCGTCGGACAAGGACTTCAGTTTCGCAAGCACCGCAACCACGGAGCATCAGCCTTGCACGCTGCTTGCCTCCGCCCCAGGCAATCCGCTCCAATGGCAGACGTGCGGCAAAGCCGGCAACAGAGGGATAGCGGCTGTGGCGCCGGCATTCGGCCTGGGCTCGTCGTGGCAACTGGGACGGCACTCCGTATGCCTCTTTGCCGTGGAGGGCGTCTATCTGCTGTCGTTCGACACGAAGGGCAACTGCTCCGGGACGACCCTCATCTCCCGGCTGACAACAGATGGCAACAACTCCGTGACGGCTACATCAGAAGGACTGGCTTTCATAGCTGCCGACGGCGGAATATGTCGTATAAAAGGCACGAAAGCGACCCGCACCGGAATAACTGTCCGCAATGCAAAAAGCATAGGCTATTCGATGCATTTCGACGAGATATGGGTAGAAGATTCCGAAGGATTCATCATTGTGGAGAATGAAGGGAATTATTACCGCCGTGACTTAAAAGCCTCAATAGCGGCAACGCAGGAACACACGTTGCTTATCGGTAACGGAACCATTCTCACACCGGAAAAGGAGACGGAAGAAAGCATACGCATCAGTATGCTAACGCCTGCCGTAGTGATGCCGTGCACCATGCGTGCCTCCGCCGTGATTTGGGACATCACAGGCGACAATCTGAACATACGTCTTGCCGTCCATGGCGACAACGGACGCTCCTGCTGCGGCAGCCTCATCGCGGCTCTGGAAGTAAAAGGCTCTCCCGGCTCGCCTCTTTTCCACCGCATCGCCGCCCCATTCATCCGTACGGTCCGCCTGTCGGTCAGCGGCACATTACCACCACGCACTCTTCTCTACCCAGCCCGTATAATCTGCGACAACGGCATCTCATAGCCCTGGCCGGCAGCATCAGACTATAAATATCACACGGCAAAACAAATTTGAACAACTTT
Source organism: Candidatus Limisoma faecipullorum (assembly GCA_017694955.1). Lineage (GTDB taxonomy): Bacteria > Bacteroidota > Bacteroidia > Bacteroidales > Muribaculaceae > Limisoma > Limisoma faecipullorum. Next base: position 64,770 of record JADIMC010000010.1, on the reverse strand, counting down.
GATTGTTCTGCATCCGATTTGTATTATCTTTGCATAAGACAAGCTGCACCTCGGCAGAACAATTCCAAACAAGTTTGATTGTTCTGCTCTCGATTTGCGTTATCTTTGTGATATATAATTTAAAAATATGAGAAAGTATCTGTTGGCACTGTTGGGAATCGCTCCATTGGCGGTCGTTGCCGCCCCGGTGCAGGACGACATATTGGAGACGTCGGCGGAAGGATATCTGTCGCGCGGAGTACGTATGTATGAAACCAAGAACTATACCGGCTGCATCGACCAGCTTGGCGAGGCAAAACGGCTGGAAGCGCCGGCTTCGCTCTACGAGGATGCCGACTTCTATATCGCCTCGGCAAAATTCCGCCGTGGCGACGCCGATTGTCTGAAAGCGATGCTCGCTTTCGTGGAAGACTATCCGGCTTCCATACGGAGATTCCAGATGTGGTTCAACATCGGGAACTACTACTATGAAAGCGGCAGATACGGCGATGCAGTGACGGCTTATCGTAATGTCGGGAAAGAGTCGTTCAGCGGCAGCGATATGGACGACCTGACCTACCGGCAGTCGTTCTGCTACCTGCGCCTTGCCGAATACGACAAGGCCCGCACAGGATTCTCCCGCCTGAAAGGAAGCCGGGAATACGGTGAAGCCTCTGATTTCTATGATGCTTATATCTCATACGCCAACGGCGATTACGGCAAGGCAGAAACCGGATTCAAGTCGATACAGCAAAGAAGCAGGCTATGGAACGAAGCGCAATACTACATCTGCCAAATCCGCTTCAACAATGCCGACTACGACAATTCTCTAAGAATCGGAAACAGGCTGCTTTCTGAAAAGTTTCCGGCAGACATGGATACGGAGCTACGCCGTGTGACAGGCGAAAGCGAATACCATCTCGGCAACTACGAGCGTGCCACGGAGCTGCTAAGGCAATATGTTGACAACTGCAGCGGTGAGCCGGAACGCTCGTCGCTCTACATACTCGGAATTTCCGAATACCGCGACGGCAACGACGAAGAAGCTGTACGCTACCTCGACAAGGTTGTCAGCGGCGACGACGCACTTGCCCAAAGCGCTTATTTCTATATCGGGCAGAGCTATCTGCGCTCCGGCAACGTCAACGCCGCATCGCTGGCATTTGAAAAAGCATATAAGATGCCTTTCGACAAGAGCGTGCAAGAAACGGCATTCTACAACTACGCCATCGCGCAAAGCCGTGGCGGAAGCGTGCCGTTCTCCAATTCAGTGAAGATTTTCGAGGATTTCCTCAACCGCTTCCCCGATTCAAAATACGCTTCAGACGTAGAGGACTACATAATTAACTCATATCTCGCAAGCAAGGACTACAACAATGCCCTCTCTTCAATTTCGGCATTGGAGAATCCTTCAGCCAAGATGCTTGCAGCCAAGCAGAACGTGCTCTACCGTCTCGGCATACGTGAGCTGTCGGCTGGCAATGCCGATAACGCGCTTGATTATTTCACGCGCTCAAGCCAATTGCGCAGATACGACAGCAAGATAGCGAATGAGAACTCGCTATGGCTTGCCGAGGCTGCATACCGCAACGGCGATTACGCGAAAGCGGCAAGCAACTACTCTTCATATCTGAAGACGGCAACCGGCAAGGACGCAAACTATGCGCTGGCAAACTACGGATACGGGTATTCGCTGTTCCAGCAGCGCAAATACTCCGAGGCAAAAGCCGCGTTCACGAAATTCCTGAACCAGAATCCTTCCGACAAGGCTATGAAAACCGATGCCTACAACCGTATCGGCGACTGCCTTTATTACAACAAAAACTACTCTGAAGCCGAAGGTTATTATGAAAAAGCGACCGGCATCGAGGGTGTGAAAGCCGATTACTCACTGTTCCAGAAAGGATTTATGTTAGGACTGCAACGCCGACATAAAGAAAAGATAGCGGTAATGGACAAAGTAGTTGATAATTTTCCAAGCTCAGTATATGCGCCGAAAGCCCTCTATGAAAAGGCCCAGGCTTACATTGCCCTCAACGACAACAGCAAAGCGGAAGCCACTTTCAGCAAGCTTATGAGCGATTATCCACGCTCGGCTGAGGCACGGCAAGGACAGCTGCAGCTTGCCATGCTTCTCAACAGCACCGGACGCAAGAATGAGGCTCGCGACCAATACAAGTCGCTTATATCCAAAGCTCTGTCGAGCGACGAGGCAAAAGTGGCAATCGAGGACTTGAAAGCGATGTACGCCTCCGAGGGCGATATCGCCGGATTCACGGCGTTCATGCGCGGTGTTGACAGCTCGTATAAGGTTGACGGCGGAGAGATGGACCGCCTGTCGTTCCAATCGGCGGAAAACGCGTACCTTGCCGGCGACGGTACTGCCAAATTGGAATCATATCTGAAGTCATATCCCGGCGGACAATACTTCGGACAAGCCAATTACTACCTTGCAGAAAATGCTTACAAGCATAAATCATACAACAAGGCTCTCGGTTACCTTGAAAAGGCGCTCGCTGCCGCTCCTGACGCTTCGTATGCAGAGACAGCCCTCGTGATGGAAGGAGAGATATTGCTTTCGGAGAACAAAGTCTCTGAAGCGCGCGACGCTTACGTGAGACTACGCTCGAAAGCCACTACCGACGCCAACCGCCAGTCGGCATTGCTCGGACTATTCCGTGTATCGCGCGATTCCGGCGAAGAAAACGATGTGCTCACATACGCAAACCTGCTCGCCTCGCAAAACCTTGATGCAGAAACCCGCGCGGAGGTGCTCTACGGACGCGCCTCGGCACTCGCCTCGCAAGGCAAGCAGTCGGAAGCTATGGACGATTACAAGCAGCTTGCGAAAGATCCGCAATCGCTCTACGGTGCAATCGCGGCTGTAGAGTTGTCACAAATCTATTTCGACGAAGGTAAGCTCGACTCTGCCGAAAAGCAGCTCAACAATCTGATTGATTCCGGCACGCCTCACCAATATTGGATGGCGCGCGGATTCATCCTGCTCTCCGACGTTTATAAGAAGCGCGGCGACACATTCCAAGCCCGTGAATATCTTGAAAGCCTGAAAGAAAACTACCCGGGAAAGGAAGCCGACATACAGGAAATGATAGAGACGAGACTGAAAACATTAAAGAACAAATAACCGCATACTGAAATGAATGCATACAGAAAACTCATCATACTGACGGCTGCCGCAATCACAGCCGTAGCAGCCTATCCGCAAGAAAGCAACGACGGCGAGCTGCAAAAATCCATCGTGATAGAAAAGGATTTCGTACCGGTGGAGACGGATGCCAAGAAAATGGACGTACTGCCGCAGGAAGCACCGTTCACTGCCGTAAGGACAGAGCTTTCGTTCAGCGACTGGGCAGTGCCAGCCACCGTCGAGCCGATGCTTCTGCGCCAGGCAGCTATGAAATACTCCGACCCGTCGCTTGCGCCCTACCGCAAGCGCGGCTATGCAGGATTCGCAGCCGGCAACTATCTGAATATGGTCGGTAACGCGGGCTACCGCTTCATTGACAACGACCGCATGCAGCTCGGAGCGTGGTTCCAGCACAACTCCACCAACGGCGGCATAAACGGTATAGAAGAAAATGAACACTTCTTCCATAAGCAATTTGTCTCCGATGACAAATTAAGCCTCGATTTCAGCAACCGGTTCGAAAAAGGCATCCTCAACGCCAACGCAAGCTACCACTACGAAAAATTCAATTATTATGGCACACCTATTGCCGTGGATCAATACCATTTTTCACGGGAAGATTTCCTGCGTCCCGGCAATAAGAAGCAGACTGTGAATGAATTGAATATAAATCTAATATGGCAGAATAACACAGACAATAATGTCCATTATTACGCCGGTATTGATTTCAATTATTTCGGTCACAGCTACGGCTCTGCCTTGATTGATTATGAATTGACCCCAGACAACCGATATAAAAGGCAAGGCTTTTACTTTCCGGACGGACTGAAGGAATATCACGGCACCGTGACAGGCGGCATTGATCTCGGCTTTGGCGAAAATTCACGCATCGGCATAGATGCAAAAGGGCAATTCCTGAACTATGACAATTTGTTAGGACACATTGTAATGGAAAACGCTTATCGCCCCGGTCTTTCAAGCAAATTCATAACCCCTGTCAATTCCGAACATTTCGGTATGCTGTCACTCACCCCTTATTACAGCAAAAAGACGGACAGGATGAATCTGCGCATCGGCGCACGTCTGGACATCTCGTTCAACAACGGAACGGTGTTCCGCATCGCTCCGGATGTGCGGTTCGACCTTGCAATGTCCGACAAAGCAGGTCTGTTCGTATCAGCCACAGGCGGCAACCATATAAACACGTTCCACGAAACGTCGGCCGTCAACCGCTATCTGGCACCATCGTTCCTGCTGCCGACCTCCTACACAGTGATTGATGCCCGTGCCGGCCTGAACTTCGGACTGTGGCGCGGCTTGTCGATGACCCCATATGTAGGATTCGCCGTCACGAAAGACCATATGCTGCCAACAATCGACAATTCCATAAATCACGGATATCCGAGAAATATGATTCAGGATGACCCGTATTACATACCGGAGACCAACAATTATGACGTTTTTAAAGGACAAGTCATCTACGAAGGGTTTGACACCAATGGAGTGATTGCCGGTATCAAGTTCAGCTACAAATTCAAGGACATCCTGAAGCTTTCGGCAGACTATGCGTTCACGCCGCAAGGCGACGACAGCGGCTATATCCTTTCTGACGACCGCCCGGAGCATACCGTCCGCGCCGTGGCGGAAGTGCGGCCCATCAAGCCGCTCTCAATCGTACTCGACTACGAATTGCGCGCACTAAGGTCAGTACACGAAACTCTCGGAGTCTTTGACCCTGTGGATCTCACTGAAAGCTACGCTGAAGCTATGCGTCCCTACTCCAACGTATCCAATCTTAATCTCGGAGTGTCGTATCAAATCAACGATATGATAAGCGTGTTCTGCCAAGGCAACAACCTGCTCAACCGCCGCTACGAGAACTACTACGGCATCTACGCACAAGAGATTAACATCCTCGGCGGCATCGGCGTGAATTTCTAATTATTAATCCAAATACTTATGAGAAATTTATTTTTACTGACCACTAGTCTATTGCTAACGGCAATAACCGCACCGGCACAGAGCATAGGGCTGACCGGGAACGGCACAGAAACCAACCCTTATTTAATTAATGACAAAGACGACCTTACCACGCTTGCATCGGCCGTAAACAACAGTACGGCAGAAGAAAACGCCGGCGCATTCAGCGGAACATACTTCCGCCTTGAAGCCAATATAGATATGGACGGGGTTGAGTTCACCCCGATAGGCAACGATTTCCAGCACACTTTCGGCGGCATATTCGACGGTAATGGAAAAACGCTGTCAAACCTCTCCGTATCCACTGGAGAAAACGGATATGCAGGACTGTTCGGAAGGGTTTCTGAAACAGGCATCATAAAGAATCTTACAATCAAGGACGCCGAAATAACCACATCCGGGCTATGCGCCGGAGGCGTTGCCGGTGACTGCAACGGAAAAATATCCGGCTGCATAGTTGAAAACGTCAGAATAACGAATACCTATCAACTTACCGGAGGCATTGCCGGCCTTCTCAAAGGCACAGCCGAAAATGTTACTGTATCAGGATACATCGAAGGGGCAGAAAACAGCGTGGGCGGAATTGCCGGACAAAACTCCAGCACCATAAGCAATGCGTTCTGCTCTGCGGAAGTAGTCTCAAATGCCACCGGATATTCATGCTCGGTGGGTGGCATTTCAGGCGTATGCTACCTTCAGGACGCGCTTATCACAGGCTGTTGCTTCACTGGCACGGTGACAGCCGAAAACGACAATCTGTTCTGCGGCGGTATCACGGGCAACCTTTACAAGGGACGGATTGAAAAATCGTTCAACCTCGGCACTTGCGACGGAACGGAAGGGTATTCCGTAGCAATCGGGGGCATCGCAGGACGCACTGACGACGGCTCGATAAAAGACTGCTACAACAGCGGACGCATACTTCTGCCTTACGGCTCGACGACAATCGGAGGCATAGCAGGAATCGTGCACGATGACGAAAGCCATACCGTCATCAGCAATTGCTACAACATAGGGGCAATCGTATTCGACGATTATTTCTATGACCCATCAACCCAAACAATAGAACTATTCGGCACGGTATCGGAAAATGCCGAAATTTCCAATGTGTATTTCGACAAGCAAATGAGTGCATACAATTCCACATCCGACGCCGGACTGCCCACTTCAGAGATGGCATCCGCATCAGGACTTCCCGGCTTCACGACCGGAGTGTGGGTGTTTGAAGAAGGAATGTACCCTCGCCTGTCAGGGCTTGAGGACAGCGATGCCGCAATAGCAAGCGCGGCAGCAATTATGCTTGCCGGAGAAGAAACCATAAAATCCGTGTCAAAAGACTTCGCGTTGTCAGACAGAGCAGAATGGTTCGTGGAAAACGACGGTGAACTATCCAAAGAAGGGAAAGGATTGCGCATCGACGGATTCAGCACCATACTTAACGGTGAATTTGCCTCCGACATCATCGTATGCAAGAAAGGGCAATACAGCCGTCACACCACAATCAACACAGCCAACATACCATTCGAAGGCGACGGGACTGAACTTTCCCCGTACCTGGTCAAAACTGCCACCGACCTCATCACAATGGCTGAAGCGACAAACCTGTACGGAGAAACCTATGCCGGCAAATATTTCCGGATGACAACCGACATCGACTTTCAATCGGCAACTTTCGACGGCATCTCATCCGATGAATTCGGTTCCAAGCCGTTCGCCGGGATTTTCGACGGCGACGGACACAGCATCCACAATATGGAAATCAACAAAGTGGCGTTCGACAGCGACGGCAACATCGACATATGGAGCAGTTTCGGCTATGGCGGCCTGTTCGGACAGCTGGCAAATGGAGGCGTGGTACGCAACCTCACGATAGCCGATGACTGCAAATTCACGTTCCACTACCTGTCAGGGGCGGTTGTAGGTTATAACGATGGACTGATTGAAAATTGCGCCAACCATGCCGACATAGAGGCATACAGCTACAACACAGGCGGAATAACTGGCAACAACCTGAGCAACGGCATAGTGCGCGGATGCATCAACACCGGCAACATCACAGCATCGCAATGGGCCGTAGGCGGAATAGCCGGCTCTGCCGAAGGAATAATAGAATGCTGCATGAACACCGGCACGATAGAAAGCGTCACCCGCGGAGAAGACACAGGCTATGCGCTTGGCGGAATAACTGGCTCTCTGTATGCCGCGACATTGACCGATGTGGTCAATGCAGGAACGGTAAAAGCCAGTGCCGAGACCGGAGGCATAACAGCCAACGGCGATACGGAAAGCTCGATAACCAACGCCGTGAACTATGGCATGGTCTATGCCGACGACAACACCGCCGGAGCAATCATCGGCACATATCCTGAAATGAAATCCGTCAGCAATGCGATATACGACAACTCATTGCAGACAATAACGGCAACCGCCGACGGCGATGCGAAAGGTGCGGCCGGCGTGCCGTCAGCCAATATGGGCCAGGCGACAGAAGGCTTCAACGCCGGAATATGGTCATCCGCCGAGAATCAATATCCATATCTCTCCCGATTCGGAAATATTGAAGAAGCAACAGGCGCCGCAAACGCGATAATACTGTTTGCAGAAGGCGAAAACTCCGGCAACATCAACACGGCCACACGGCTCGGAAACGCCACAGGACTTTCCTGGTCACTCTCCGGAAACGGATGCTTCACCATCGACGGCAGCACCCTGACACCAGTTTCAAAGGGAGAAGAGACTCTGACAGCAAAATGCGGCAAATACGTAAAAGAAATCCGCATCAATACTGAGAAATCCGCAGGCATCAATACTGCTTATTCCTCAAAAACCGCTGTAAAGAAAGAATATTTCACGGCAACGGGCATAAAGGCAGAATATCCGCAACCAGGAGAATTCTACATAGTAAGCACCACCTACAACGACGGAACCACAGACACATCAAAAATAATCTACCAGGAATAATCCTGCATTGACAATAATTCCCTTTGGCAATCGTGTCAAAGGGAATTATTATTTTATTGGTGTGCGCTGAAGAATCTAATGACCGATTCGGGTTAAATAAAACCAAAACGCATCAATTTAACTCTTAATTAACACCTATGGGCATACCGCTCCCATAAGGAGACTCTCTTTCCGCTTCCCCCTCACAACAAGTCCGGCGAAAAATGGGCATGCATTCTCGTCATGCCATAATTAGAAATCGCGCCTACATATTGTTGATGATGTAGTCTTTCAGTCCGAAGTCCTTCTGCACACCGGTCTCCTTTGAATGATAGTCCTGCGACGTAATCCGCACACGCTTATGATGGCGCACCAGCTTGTCCAGAAATTCAGAAATCACCTTGCGGTAAAGCCACATCGGAGTCTTGCAGACCTCATGGCTGGCATTGTTGACTATATAGAAATAATACGGGGCATGCGCTGCCTTAAGCGACTCGGCGATGGATGTGGACCCCCACAGCCCGCCCACCCCGCGTATGGCAGCCTGGCTGAACGGCACCTGACGGTCGGCATCGCCGTGGAACATCATAATGGGACACGGCTTTTTCTTCCATTCCGGTAACGACTTCCCGGAAATGGCACCGGCGAATGACATCACGCCGGCATAGTTGAATCCTTCCGGAAGACGCGAAGCCACCGTCAAGCCGTTGCAAATGGCATATTCCGTCTGCAACACCGTTATCGCCCCGGCACTTGAGCCGCAAGCTATGATGTTGTCGGCATCGATGCCCCACTCGTCGGCATGCTCGATGACGAAAGCCGTGGCATCTGCAAAATCCTCCGAAGCGAAATCGATAGCCTCGTTGAGCGCTCCGAGAAACCCCAATGTGCTTTTCTTCCGCTCCGGCGCTATATGGCGCAGATGCTTGCGATAGTCGATTATTATCGCCACATAGCCTTTGCGGGCAAAGTAATTCATAAAATCGACATATTGCGGCTTGTCGCGTCGCCCGCGGACGAAAGACCCGCCATAAGCGAAAATAAGCACCGGACGGCGGCGGTGAAGCCAATTCTCCGACTCATATTTATCCATATAAAGGATTGTCCCGTCCTTCATGGCAAACGGGTATGTGCTTTTCCGTATGTCGGGCTTGATTTTCGACACTGCATACAACGCCACGCCCACCGTAGCGGCTGCCGCCACTGCCATCCCTATTTTCTTACTGATTTCCATAACTATTCTGATGTATCCGATTATTGATACAACAATCCTGCACTATAAATAGTTTCGTCAATAAGTCAGTATCTGTAATCCTTTTTCCGTCATAAGGAAAGTGTGCTCCCATTGAGCCGAAGGCAACTCGTCGTCGGTAATGACCGTCCAGTCATCGTCAGAATCGATGAAAACCTTCCACGTGCCCATATTGATCATCGGCTCTATGGTGAATACCATCCCCGGCACAAGAAGCATCCCGGTGCCTTTCCTGCCGAAGTGCAGCACATCCGGCTCCTCGTGGAATTCCAGACCGACACCATGCCCGCACAAGTCGCGCACCACCGAAAAACCGTTCTTCTTGGCGTGCTTTTCTATTGCGTGACCGATGTCGCCGACAAAGCAATAAGGCTTTGCCACCTGCATCCCTATTTCAAGGCACTCCTTAGCCACACGCACCAATTTTTCCTTTTCAGGAGAAGTCTTTCCGATGATGAACATACGGGAAGCGTCGGAATAGTATCCGTCGAGAATGGTGGAGACATCCACATTGATTATGTCGCCCTCTTCAAGTATCTCGTCCTCGGAAGGAATGCCGTGACAGACCACTTCGTTAATCGACGTGCACACGCTCTTGGGGAACCCCTCGTAGTTGAGCGGTGCCGGTATCGCGCCATGGGCAACAGTATAGTCGTACACCAGCCTGTCGATTTCAGCCGTGCTCATTCCTGCATGTATCTCTTTTTCCACAAGGTCGAGCACTCCGGTATTCACTTTTCCGCTGCGGCGTATTCCCTCAATCTGCTCAGGCGTCTTTATCAGCTTCCGCGATGGCACAAGGCATCCGCGCTCCTGATAGTACAATACCTTACGGTCCATCTCCGTAAGTTCCGCGCCTTTCGGCACTATCCAGTTTCTTCTATAAGCACCCATACAAACAATAATTTTACCACAAAATTACATCTTTCCCTCCTACTTCCGCATCACGCCTCCCTATTATTTTCCCAAAGATACAATTCTTGGAGAGAAATTGACTAACTTTGCAAAACACATCACCGCAACTTCATATGAAGTCGTATTTTGACAGCATAAAAGACTTGGCAAACAAAGTGCCGGAATCTTTGGCTGACTTTTCAAAGCCAAGGGATGCGGCATTTGAATTAAAAGAAGAAATAGACACTATCTTAAACGAATATTTTTTAAGATGAGAACGATTGAAGAATATATCCGGCTGGCAGAAAAAGCAGTCGGAAGCATCAAGTTGCCCAAGCGTCCTGCCGGGCTTTACGAGCCTATCACATACGGTCTGTCGAACGGCGGAAAACGCCTCCGCCCCGCCTTGCTGCTCGCAGCCTGCGAAGCGGCTGGCAAGGACTGCACGGCGGCACTCAGCCAAGCCGCAGCAATAGAAATGTTCCACAACTTCACGCTGCTTCACGACGATGTGATGGACAATGCCGACCTGCGCCGCGGCAAACCTACCGTATGCCGGAAATGGGACAACAATACGGCAATCCTTTCCGGCGACACAATGCTGACCCTTGCCACACAACTTCTTGTGGAAGGCGTAGCTCCCGACAAGGCTGCACGTCTGCTCGACATATTCAACCGCGCCGCCATCGGCGTGTATGAAGGGCAGCAATATGACATGGAATTCGAAAGCCGCAATGATGTGACAGAAGAAGAATACATCGACATGATACGCCTCAAGACCTCCGTGCTTCTTGGATGCGCCGCTCAGCTTGGCGCGGAAATCGGAGACGCTGAAGAGCAGCAGGGCATGGCGTTGTACGGTTTTGCAATGAATCTCGGAATAGCATTCCAGCTGCAAGACGACTGGCTCGACGTGTATGGCGACCCTGCAGTGTTCGGCAAGGCCACCGGCGGCGACATCATGAACAACAAAAAGACATTCCTGCTCATAAAGGCAATGGAACTTGCCGAAGGCAACGACAAGAAAAATCTGCAATACTGGCTTGACATAAAGGATGCCGATCCGGAAAAGAAAATATCGGCCGTCACCGCCATCTACGACAGTCTCGGCATCGGCGACATTTGCCAGAAGAGCGTAGAGAAGCACAACGCCGAAGCCTTGCGATGCCTTGGGAAATCGGGACTGACAGCAGAAGCGGCCGGCTTTTTCGAGGAATTCGACCGGATGGTGATGAACCGCAAGAAATAGAGCCACTATGACCGACACCCATTCACATCTTTATCTGGAAGAATTCGACAGCGACAGGGAAGATGCCATGGCACGCGCGTCAGCTGCCGGAGTACAGCGGCTGATACTTCCTAACGTGGATTTGCAAACTATACCGCAAATGCTCGAAATGCACAAGCGGCATCCGGAACGCACCTCAATGGCTATGGGGCTGCATCCCACATCGGTGGATGCAAACTTTCACGAGGCTCTCGCCGCAACTTACGACTATTTCAGCAAACACCACTTCGTGGCAGTAGGAGAAGTGGGAATCGACCTATATTGGGACACCACTTTCCGCGAACAGCAGACAGAAGCGTTCGACACCCAGCTGCATTGGGCCGAAACGCTCGGAATACCCGTGATAATCCATTGCCGCAACGGTCTCGACGAGATACTGTCTGTTTTCTCCAACTACTCAGGCACGCTCCCACAATGCGTGTTCCACAGTTTCGGAGGCACAAATGCCGATGTGGAGCGCATACGCCACTATGGTGACTTTTATTTCGGAATCAACGGCATTGTGACATTCAAGAACTCGAAACTGAGCGAAACCCTGCCAATGATAGGCATCGACCGCATAGTGCTCGAAACTGATTGCCCGTATCTTGCGCCAGTACCACACCGCGGCAAGCGCAACGAAAGCGCATACATACCGCTCATTGCCGCAAAGATAGCAGCAGCGTTATCGCTTACAACAGATGAAGTGGCAACAACCACCGACCGCAACGCCACCACTCTGTTCAAGTTAAACCAGGATTAGATTTTCTTGAGGACACGTGCAGGAACCCCACCGACTACGGTATTCGCCGGAACATCCTTAGTGACGACCGCACCGGCAGCCACAATCGCATTGTCGCCAATCGTCACCCCTTGCAAAATCGTGGAATTGGAACCCACCCACACATTCTTTCCCAGCACGACAGGGGCCGGAATCGTATGTTTCCGCTCTTCCGGGGCAACACCGTGATTAAGCGTGGCAAACACCACATTATGCCCAATCTGGCAACCGTCGCCGATTGTCACGCCACCGTGGTCCTGAAAATGGCAACAGGCATTGATGAACACATCCTCGCCGACCTTGATATTCTTCCCGAAATCGGTATAGAACGGCGGAAAGACACGCAACGTAGCCGGCACCTCATAGCCGAACAGCTCCGACAGCAACGCCCTTACCTCCTCAGGCTCATAGTAAGAAGCATTAAGTCTGAAAGTTATGCGACGAGCCTCACAGCTCATTTTGTCCATAAACAAATGAATCTCATCAGTATTCAGCGGCTTACGCTCTTTCACCACTTCCTTAAATTCCTCTACAGTCATAATATACGTTTTAATCCGTTACAAAGTTACCCACACCAAGCCTATCACAAATAACCCAGATTACAGATTCCACAACCATAATTCCATAAAAAAGCAAGCCACAGGCGCTTTGCGTCCCACGGCTTGCAAAAGTTGAAAACTCTATGATAATCCGTACAGTCAACGGCGGAGAGGCTTGCGGAAATAAAGCATATCCGTGAGGAGAACGCCGCCATCGATTATCGGATGGTCGTAATTATCAGTGAAGAATCCCGGGACACGGTGGGAGTAAGAAAAACCGCAACGCTCATAAAAAGGAACAGTCGCAGGACTGTCGCCAGTGCCGACAACCAATGCATGGCAACATCCGGCATAGTGCGCCGCCACAAAATCAACCATCATTCTGCCGTATCCCTTATTCCGGAATTCCGGCAGAACGGCAAGATTCTTCAATTCGGCGACTCCTTCACATTCCAATGCAACCACACATACTGCCACAGCGGCACCGTCAACCTCAGCGACAAACATATCGCCACGGTCGAGATACCGGTCAATCATCGACTCCTGCTCATCGGCAAGCAACAAAATGTCGAGATAGTCCTTTTTGCCTGATTTTATTTGCCTTATCTCCAAAACCGGATTACAACCCATCACTACAGGAATGCATAAACAAGAAAAGCATCAACCTTACGGTCAACGCTTGTCACGTAGCCCATAGGAGAATCGAACTCCTCTTTCAAGAATGAAAATCTTGCGTCCTAACCGATAGACGAATGGGCCAAATGAACCGGGAAACCCCGATTATGCAGCCTGAATCTTGTTTACGTGCTTAGCCAGCTTGCTCTTCAGGTTAGCTGCCTTATTCTTTGAAATGATGTTCTTGCGGGCAAGACGCTCCAACATTGCACTTACCTTGTTGTAAGCCTCAGTAGCGGCAGCCTTGTCAGAATCCATCGCACGCAGACGGCGCACAGCGTTGCGCGCTGTCTTAGCATAATAACGGTTACGCAGACGGCGCGTAGCTGTCTGGCGAACTCTCTTGTCTGAAGATTTATGATTTGGCATTATAAATAACTTTTATAGTTTTATAATTCGTTTAACTGTAGCCCATAGGAGAATCGAACTCCTCTTTCAAGAATGAAAATCTTGCGTCCTAACCGATAGACGAATGGGCCTTTTGCGACATTTCTGTCTGAAAGCGAGTGCAAAGTTACGTCATTAATCCATATCCGCAAACTTTTTTGTCATTTGCGGTCTGATTTTAATAGATTTTAAGAATTCCGCAACACAAGAATCTGTAATTTTACACCGCGATGTATGAACGACTGAACGGCGTTGTGCTACGCACAATCAGCTACAATGACAAGAACTCGATAGTGAGAGTCTATACCGACTCCCACGGGCTGCTTTCGTTCCTGCTGCCGCAAAGCAACGGGAAGACGGCACGGATGCGCCGCGCCCTGTTCCAGCCGCTCTCGCTCGTGGAGATAGAGTCCGACATCACCGCCAACCGCGAAATCTACCGCATCCGCGAGGCGCGTTGTCTCGTGCCGCTGCCGTCGCTCCACTCCCACCCCGTGAAAAACGCCGTCTCACTGTTCATTACCGAGCTGCTGTCGCACGTGATTGTCGAAGAGGAGCCGAACGCCCCTCTCTTCGCCTACATATCGAGCAGCGTGCAGTTGCTCGACCGTCTGGAAAAAGGTATCGCCAATTTCCACATCTGCTTCCTCTATAATCTGGGCATATTCCTCGGCATCGAGCCCGACACATCGACCTATACGCGCGGCAGCCGATTCGACATGCTCAACGGCGTGTTCACCACCAGCATACCGGCGCACAGCCACTTCCTCCACCCGGAAGAGTCGGAAGCGCTGATGACGCTTTCGCGCATGTCATTCGCCAATATGCACCTTTTCCGCTTCAACCGCGACCAGCGCCGCCGCCTGCTCGACCTGATAATAGGCTACTACCGCCTCCACAACTCCGCCGTCGGCGAAATCCGCTCCCTCGACATCCTAACCGCCCTCTTCGCCTGAAACACAAATTATTTCTCTTATACAAACAACTATTGTCAATAAGACGGCGACGCTAAAAATCGGTAAATTCTTCAACGGCGTTGAACGAATTTACGTAAATTCGCTCAGTCAGGCTGAAGAATTTACCAGTTTTCACGGTCTTAGATTGAATCCGCACACAACAAAAAGCACCCTCGGCTGGTAGCCGGGGGTGCTTTATATTGATACCGCATTAGCGGATATTCGTCAAGCCCGTATCAGATTGAGAGACGGCGTAGAGTGTCGAGCAGGTCGCGGTTGATAGGCTTGTCCTTCTTCACCGCCTTCGAGAACGGCACATAGACAATCTCCTCGTTGGAAATGCCAATCATCACGTTGCGCTGGTCTTCCAGCAAAGCGTCGATGGCAGCCGCACCCATCCGGGAAGCGAGAATGCGGTCGTGAGCCGTAGGCGAACCGCCTCGCTGCAAGTGTCCGAGAATCGTGACACGCACATCATACTGCGGATACTCGTTCTTCACACGCTCTGCCAAGCCCATCGCGCCTCCTGTGACAGGACTCTCGGCAACCAACACCAACGACGAGTTCTTGCTCTTGCGGAAACCGTTGTTGATAAGTTCCTCCAGCTGGTCAACCTCCGTGGAAATCTCCGGGATGATAGCAGCCTCAGCACCTGCGGCAATCGCACCGTTCAAAGCAAGGAAACCTGCATCGCGTCCCATAACCTCGATGAAGAACAGACGCTCGTGGGAAGTCGCCGTGTCGCGAATCTTATCGACACACTGCATGATGGTGTTCAATGCCGTGTCGTAGCCGATGGTGGTATCCGTGCCGTAAAGGTCATTATCGATTGTTCCGGGAAGACCGACAATCGGGATATTGTATTCAGTGGCAAAGATTCTCGCACCGGTCAGCGAACCGTCGCCACCGATTACCACCAACGCATCGATGCCCTCTTTCTTCATGTTCTCATAGGCAAGCTTACGACCTTCCTCCGTGCGGAATTCGGCACACCGTGCCGTTTTCAGAATCGTGCCGCCCATTTGTATGATGTTGGAAACATTCTGAGTGCGGAACTCCACAATCTCATCAGTCACCAAACCTTTGTAACCACGATAAATACCTTTCACACGCATGCCGCTGAAAATGGCGGAGCGGGTCACGGCGCGTATCGCCGCGTTCATACCCGGCGCGTCGCCTCCCGATGTCAGGATTCCAATACAATTAATAGGCATAATCTATAATTTTAAAATTCAGGCTTAGCAAAGATAATGCAAATCATCCGCAAAAAAAATTCTGACGGATATTTTTCACAAAAATGTCACATCGTCTCTACTACTCCTCGTCGATAAGCGTGCAAACGCTCACACGATTCCAGTCGGGTTCCGAGAACATATCACCTATGCCCTGCCCTTCAGCCGTGATACGACGCGCATCGATACGGTATTTCTTAATAAGCATATCCTTCACCGCCTGCGCACGCTGATTGGCTATCCGCTCATTAAGCTCTGCGCTGCCTTCAGGCGAAGCATATCCCTTTATGACTACCACAGCGTTGCGATGGTTGTTGAGATAAGTAGCCACACGCTCCACATTAGGATATTGCGAGGCATCGATTGAAGTACGTCCCTGACGGAAAGTGACAATCGACTCCAACGACGAGCTCGTCTTTGTCTCCGTAACAGTCTTCACAACCTCTACCGGCTGGCGATTACGCCACTCCTCCAATTCGTTCTCCAGCGCATCGACACGGGCATTTGCCGCAGCAAGCTCATCATCCTTGCCGGAAAGCTGCGAACGCAACGAATTGATACGGCTGTTGAGAGCGTCAACCTCCATCTGGTCATAAAGGTCAGCATACGTGAAATAATGCTCCCCGTTGCTTGTCCGGAAATGGTAAGCCACCCCGGCCGTAAGCTCCACGTTGGCACGGTTAGAGCTGAATATCACATTGTTGCGTGCAGCTCCACGTCCCTCTATGTCGTACACGATTGCCGGTTTCAGTGCAATTGTCCAGGCTTTCAATGCTCCCACATTGAAATTCAGGTTCAGACCGAACTTAGTCGTCATAAAATTATAGTCCGATCCATCAACGGCATATGTACCATATGTATGCCCCCAGCCTATGCCACCAATCGCCTCGATTTCAAACAACCGCGGCTCGCCTTTATAGCCTCCGAACGCATTCATCAGATTCAATCCACCAAGCAACGACACATTGGAATGGTCGAATGCAGTACGCACACCGCGATTGCCGTACACGCCAGTAGTATTAATGCCAAAATCGGCGGCAACACCCAACTTCAGCACGGGGGTGAACTGCTTGAAAATCTCCACGCCCATTATCGGACGGATATTCTCTCCTATCGAATAAGGATGCGCCAATGGTTGGGTAACTCCGGCATTAAATCCCACAGACCAATTATCAAGGAATCCGGTGCCTTGCAATGCCTGACGGCGCTGTGCGCCTGCCGTAAACAAGCAGCATAATGCCAATGCTGCAAATATAATTCTTTTCATAACTTCAAGCCTTACTGTATTTTAAAAACTTTGCAAAGTTACATTTGTTTCGTCAAACACAGGCACAAAAATCACAATATTTTCATTTTGCAGGCACAGCGCCTCAATAACTGAAACGCACTCCCACACTAAGATTGAACTGCGGAGAATTGTTCTTCCGCAAAAGCATATCTTCTGCCGTGTCGAACACATAGGCAATTCTCGGCTCTGCAAAAATTCCAGAGCGGTCGGTTATGTTGAATTGCGCACCTACACCAGCTGCCACGGAAAACATCCACGGATGCTCGGCCAAGCCCTCTTTCATATTCGAGGCCGCATCTTCCAGCCCTCCGACAAGAGATGTGCTGACATTACCGGCCACACACTTCTCAACACTCCCGCCAGCCAAGGCATAGAATGAAAAGTAACGGCTGTCAAAAATCGTGAAGCTGACATCCACAGGTATCCCGACAAAATAAGCCTTCTGCTTCGAACGGTAATAATGCTCATCCGACCCGGAACGCCATGACGCGCCTGTGCGGGTAAAGCTCAAGCCGGCATCCACACTCCAACGGTCGGTTATCTCATATCGGAACGAGACGGCAGCCGTCACCGGAACATCATATTGCAAGTCAGTCCGCACAGGACGTTCCACATTATTCGCCACCATTTCAGCATACGACGAATTAAACGCCGCCTCCCCCTGCGATGAAGCATAAAGAGGTCCGAACGGACGCGCCTGCCTGTCTATCGGCATAAATCCGCCGTTACTGCTATTTTGCGCTATTATTCCGTTATCTACCTTCACACTCACCCCAAACCGGCGGTTTTTCTTCGAAACGCCTGCAGAGACACCAGTAAACAACGGATACGCTTTATTGCCGCCTTCATCAAACTTCTCCTTCACATCCTTTTTATTGCCGCCAGCATCAACAGCATTTCCGCCATTATCTCCGGCATCACCACTCCGACTTTCGTGAGACACTGCATCATTGGCAACAGTGTCAGCTGTCACGACAAGCCTTTTGCCACTGTCAGCATATCTTGCGACAGCAATCAGCTTTTCCGGCATCCTTCTTGAAGGAGGGCTTGCCTCCTGATGATTCACCTCTTCCTCCCCTTCCTGGGCTTCAGCCGTGATTTCCGGAATCGAGACACCCGACTGCAACGTGCCTAAAGTAGAAGCCTCGTCCTTGAGAAAGACATAAATGCCGGCAATCAAAGCCACACATGCGGCGGCAGCGACGACACGCACCACCATAAGCCGCATACGCCGCCTCGTCTTCTGTTTCTCAAGGTCACGGCTTATAGCGTCCCAAACATTGCCGCTCACCGGCTCCTCATAGCCTTCGAGCTTCCGACGCAATTCTTCTGACCATTTATCGTAACCGGATTCCATATCACGTTTCATTTGTCCAAATACTCATAAATTTTTCTACTTAAAGCCTTCCTTGCCCTCAGGAATTGCGACGATGACGTCTTCTCACTCACTCCGAGCATCTCCGCAATCTCCTTATGACTCTTTTTCTCAAACACAAACAAGTTGAACACAGCACGATACCCTGCAGGAAGCTCTCCTATCATCCTCATCAATACCTTTGCCGGCACTTCCTTCACACTGTCCGGCTCCGGCAGGTCGTCGGCCACGTTATCCGCCGGGATTGTCGCGAGCAAACGGTTGCCGCGCAATTTTCCCACACATTCATTCACCATAACTCTCGTCAGCCAAGCCTGCAAAGAGCCGCTTCCGAGATACTTGAATTTTCCGAATGAGCCATACACCTTCACAAACACATCGTGGAGGGTGTCCTCTGCCGATTCCTTATCGGCAAGATAGCGCATACCTATGGCGAGGAGCTTTCCTGCATAGCGCACATAAAGTTCCTTTCGGGCAGCATCATCGCCGCTCCGGCAGCCTTCATATATCTCCTCTTCGGTCATTTTTCAAGTATTTTATAAACGGAAAAACATCAAAAAACTGCATCTTATAAAAAAATTTTTTGTCACCGATGCAGTATTTGCCCAAATCTCCGTTTATGAAACAAAAACATTTAAAACTATGACAAAGTCTCAAGTGAATTTAATAAAACTCATCTGCATCGCCTTCATAATGGCGGTGACATCCTCATGTATGAACGATGACAATAACGGCACATATTATTCCACCATCGGAAGCCTTGAAAAAGCGGACGGAATCAATTACCTCATCGCAACCGACAGCGGACGGAAACTGCTGATAAGCAATTCGACGGAAGTAGCCGCAGAAGCCAAGGCAGGCGACAGGCTGTATGTGGAATTCACATTCGACAGCGAAGAGCCTCAGGGCTATGACGGGAAAATCGACATCTTTTATCTGTATAAGATACTGGTCAAGGACCCCGTGCATCTGACAGCCGAAAATTCCAATGAGATAGGCGACGACTACATCTCCGTATCGGAAATATGGGCAACCGACAAATATTTGAATTTCCGCTTCCAATATTTTTCCGGCGGCGACAAGACTCATTATATAAACCTTGTCACCGTTGACGAGCCTAAGAAGACGGAAGACGGATATTTATACGTGGAATTCCGCCACAATGCCAACAACGACGTCGAGCAATATCCATACAACGGCATCGTGTCGTTCAATACCGACAAACTGCTTTCGGAAAATCCCTCATTGAAAGGGCTAATCATACGGACGAAAACTTATTCTGCAGGAGAATATTTCTATAAACTTAATTTCGAGGACAAAGCGGATAATAATACTACAAAAATGAAATTGGGTACATCTATGAATGCAGGAGACCTTAAATGACACCAACCTTGTGATAGCTTTACTTAGATTCTGTGATTTTGAAAAATGGCTGCTGCGTTGTTGAATCGCGGCAGCCATTGCTTTTTGTCCTGTATGCTTAGGATATGGAGACCTATTTCAGGAAAGTGTAGCTATCCACTAATCGGAATATTTCATTGTAGGTGGATTCATAATCGCCTCCGTGCAGATTCCACAAACCAATCCCCAGCTCCGCTTTGTCGAGCGACAATTGGCAATTCCCGGTTTTGTATATTGCCAGTTTGCAGTCATAATTGTCCGCGTATGGATAAATTTCGATATAGCTGTCCGTAAGTCCTTTGTCTATCTTGGCGAATGTAAGATAGAAGCAGTCTCCGCCGAGCTCAATCATCATTTTGCCGTTGCGCGAGATGCACACCTTTGCAGACAAATCTATCTGCTCTGTCTCTTCCCGGTAAGTAACACCTCCCAAGAAGAAATTGATGAGGGGGTACTCGCTTTCCTCTTCCTTATATTCCACTCTGCTGTAAGATTTGTACCTGAACACATAGTCGTAGCCTGATTCCTCGTCAATGCTTGTAGTGGAGTTGCCGCCGGCCGCCGGCGTTTTTGTGACGTAGATTGCCGACGTGGTGTAGCATTTCATCCATTTGCCGCCGTTGAGCAGGTAGAAGTCGTTGTGCTCGTCTTTGGGCACGCACACCTCGCTCGCCGTGCTGCGCATATAGAAATAGTTGTCGTCTTCCTTATATTGTGTGTATGTAGCCCACAGCCCGGCTTTCTTGTCCGGGCGGTATTCGCGCCACGTATTTCCGTCGCGGACGAAATATCCACCTTGATTATATGCATATATTTCACGGCTCTCGTCATTGAAATAGCCATAGATATGCTTTGTGGTGTAAATCACTTTCCATTCGCCGTCCTCCCATATATAGAAATTGTTATTACTGGTTTTAGGAATACTGAGCGAACAAGAGGAATTCTTCACCTGATAGTAATTCGTCTCCTCATTATATTGAGTATATGTAGCCCATACCCCGTCCTTCTCCGCAGGGCGGTATTCCGTCCAGTAGTCACCGGCTTTCACGAAATAGCCACCGTTGTAGGTAAACAGTCCGGTAGTCTGTGCCGCCACATCCATACCAGCAAGCAGCAACAGAAACAAAAAGAATTTTAAACTTTTCATATCTCCCTATTTGTTAGTTACTTATTATCCAGCCTCCGTTTGCAGGTGTCATGCCAACTCGTCGCATACCGTATTGGTTGTCGAGTGCCGGTCCTGACAATGGCGCACCGTATGCCTCGCACACATTGAAGCGTGAGCCGCATTTCGGACATACCGCCTCGAAATTTTCCTTGTCAATATTCAGCACCACATCCTGCTTGGCTTCATTCGGGCAGGCACGGTCGTAGGCCAGCGGGCCATTAACTCCATAGATGAGCAAAACGCCCCCGAAACCGGTATATTCCTTTTCAGTATAACTGTAATTGTTAGGTATGCGGTCTTTTTTTGAAAAAAAGCGATAGTCGCCGTAGCCCGACACGCCATAAGTGTTCCACAACCCGGTGTTACCCAAATTAATGAACACCCTCACCGGCGGTACGCGGTTGTCATCGACGCTTTCGCACGAGCTTATGGAAAAACTTGCCGCTATGAGCAGCAGATACTGCGCAATCTGTTTAACTGTCATTCGTTTAATATTTTGTCAATTTCTTTAAGTTCTTCATTATCAAATGAAGTGTTAGTCACTGCGCCGAGACTGTCGATAAGCTGAGCCGTCGTCCGCGGACCGATTATCACCGACGTGACCTCCTCCCTTGCAAGCAGCCACGCAGTGGCCATCTGCGCCAGTGTCTGTCCTCGCCGCAAAGCCACCGCATTCAGCGCCGCCACTTTTCGAAGCACATCGGCAGATATGTCTTTTTCCGTCAGATAATGCCCTTTGCCCACACGCGAATCAGCCGGTATGCCGTTAAGATATTTGTCAGTCAATATACCCTGGGCAATCGGGCAAAAAGCCGTGAAGCCGATGCCCGAAGCGGAAAGCGTGCGCAATATGTTTTGCTCCACCCCGCGGTCGAGCATATTGTACCTGCCCTGATATATGAGGCACGGCACATTGCTTTCCTGCAAATATTTCATTGCATAGAGCAATTTATCGACCGGATACCTCGAAAGCCCCACATAGAGAGCCTTGCCCTGCCTGACGATATCGACAAGCGCCTGCATTGTCTCGTCGATAGGCGTCTCCGGGTCATAACGGTGGGAGTAGAATATATCCACATAATCAAGATTCATCCTCCGCAGCGAGTCATCGATGCTTGCCATCAGCATCTTGCGAGAAGAGCCGCATCCGTAAGGACCCTCCCACATATTGTAGCCGGCTTTCGTGGTCACTATCATCTCGTTGCGGTAAGGGCGTAGATTGTCCTTATATACACGCCCGAATGTCTGCTCCGCCGTACCGAACGGAGGACCGTAGTTGTTGGCGAGGTCGAAACAAGTTATTCCGTGATCGAATGCATAGAGAATCTTCTCGCGCGACTCCTCCAGCGGGTTGATTCCGCCGAAATTCCACCAGAATCCCAAAGAAAGCTCCGGCAGCCTTATGCCGGAATTGCCGCATTTGCGGTACGGCATCCTTCCGTCGTACCGTCCGGAATCCGCCTTGTAGTCAACACAAAAATTCAAAGCCCCCATACCTATGCATACTGATAGTCCAACAATTTTTCGACGGCGCGGTGGGCATCGTCAAAACGGAAACTGCCGTAGGCGGCATCGAAGAGCGCGGCAATGCGGTCGTTGCACAGGTTGCCGATGGAACCTTCGTGGGTGTGATGCACTTCCTTGACAGGCTCGAATGCACCGGCCTCGATTTCCAACCCAACCTTCTTGTATGCGTCGCGGAACGGCATCCCCTCGCGCACCAAGCGATTCACTTCTTCGACAGAGAACATATATTCATACCGCGGATCATCAGCAATGCCATCCTTTATCTCGATTTTCGACAGCATTTCGTCTGTCATCGCCAATATCGACCTCAACTCGCCGAATGCCGGCAGAAATGATTCTTTTATAAGCTGCATATCACGGAAATATCCCGAAGGAAGATTGTTGAGTATCAACGTTATCTCCATAGGCAGCGATTGCAGGCGGTTGCATTTCGCGCGCGTCAGCTCAAACACGTCAGGATTCTTCTTGTGAGGCATTATCGACGAGCCTGTGGTGTATTCGTCGGGCAGCTTGACAAAACCGAAATTCTGCGAATTGAACATACACACGTCGAAAGCCAGACGCGACACGGTGGCGGCTATCCCGGCAAGGGCGTTTGCCACGATGCGCTCTGTCTTGCCGCGCCCCATCTGGGCATACACCACGTTATAATTCATCGACTCGAATCCGAGCAGTCTGGTAGTCATCTCACGGTTAAGCGGGAATGATGAGCCATAGCCGGCAGCCGAGCCCAGCGGGTTGCGGTTTGTTATGCGATAGGCGGCTTGAAGCACCGTAAGATCGTCAACAAGGCTTTCGGCATACGCGCCGAACCATAGCCCGAACGACGACGGCATAGCCACCTGCAAGTGAGTGTATCCGGGGATAATCTTGTCCTTGTAGCGTTCGCTTTGCGCCAACAATGTACGGAACAATTTCCGGACGGCATCCGCGACACCTTCGATTTCGGAACGGATGAACAGCTTCAGGTCAACCATCACCTGGTCGTTGCGCGAGCGACCGGAATGTATCTTCTTGCCCAAAGCGCCGAGCTTCCGCGTAAGCATAAGCTCCACCTGCGAATGCACATCCTCCACACCGTCCTCTATCACGAAGTCGCCTTTCTCCGCCAACCCGTATATCTGTTTCAGCTCTGCGAGCAACGGCTTCAACTCCTCTTTCTCCAGCAGCCCGACTGATTCAAGCATTATTATGTGCGCCATCGAGCCGAGCACATCGTACGGAGCAAGATACAAATCCATCTCGCGGTCGCGCCCTACGGTGTAGCGTTCCACTCCGCCGTCAACTTCCACCGATTTCTCCCAAAGTTTCGTTCCCATCGCCTTATTTCATTTCTGTATAGCAAAATTAATTATAAATGTTGACATTACCGCCTGCTTGATTAAAATCGTTTCAGGAAATCCACAAGATTCTCCGACTGTTCCAAACCGAACTTCTTGCGCAGACGGTTGCGTACAGCTTCCACACTGCGCACCTCCCTAAACGTGATTCCGGCTATCTCCTTGCTCGACAAGCCGAGCCTCAGCAAAGCGCACATCCGCAATTCGCGAGCCGTAAGATTCGGATAAACAACCGACAAAGAATCGTAGAACCTGCTGTTGATGTTCTCAAACGAGCTAACAAACTCTTTCAATGCGCTGTCGTTGTCCATACGGCTGATATCATAAAGAACGTCGCGCAAGGCTTTCCTCGTTTCCGTATCACGCACGTTGAGCTTCAGCAGCAACTGTTTTATCCCGGCAGACAACGAATCCGTAAACTCGTGCACACGCAATGCCTGCAACGCCATCACCGTACGCTTTTTCTCATTTTGCGCAAAAGCCTCGTCCTTCGCCCTCAAGGCCTCCGCACAGCGCATCTTCTCAGCTTCCATCCCCTGAATATGCAACAACTTTTCCTTCAGCTTGCTCCTTGCCTTGATGAAATATTTCCTGCGTCTCACGGCAAGCAACCTCAACGACACAACCATAGCCACAATCAACGCGCACACCGACACTACCGACACCCATTTCACACGCCTGCCCGCCTTCAAGACATCTTCCTCCAACCCCTCTATTCTATCCGCCTGCATAGCCTCTTTCGTATATACATTCGAAAGTCCCTGCATATGCATCTTCATTTCCATGCTCAAAATAGAATCCTTCACCGAGGCATATTCCTCGAAATAGCGGCTTGAATTCACGAAATCCCGCCTGCCGCTGTAATATTCTCCCAATTCAAGCAGAATTGACGGAATCTCCATCAGCGAGCTCGACATCTTTGCCGCATTTTCCGCACGATGGAGATACACAGCAAACGAATCAGCGGAATTATCAAAGATATGCGCCATCGTTTGATAGGAATCAGCCAGATGCCTCAGCTCCTTATGCTCCTCCTGATAGGCTATCACCTCCCTCATATTGCGCAAGGCAAGCGATGGCTCGCCATTTTTCATATAAATCTCCGCAATATTGCGCTGCAACAGCATTCTCTTGCTTCTATCAGTTTCCGCGTCGAGCTGATGCATCGCAAGGAATGCATATTCCAGGGCTTTATTATAATTGTGCCTCTCCGCAGCCGAAACCGACAGATTATTGTAATTGATATACAACCGCTTCTTGTTCTTTCCCGACTCATTAATCCGCACGGCTTTCAGAAACAACGAGTCAGCCTCCTCGTATTGAGCCTTTCTAAGGTAAATGTTGCCGATATTATTGTATAATACCGCCTGCTTGTCCTCCAAACCGAATTTATCGGCGACCCTCAATGCTTTCTCAAACGCACTAACGCTTAAGTCACCGAGCTGCAACGAGCCATAAGCCATCCCGTAATGATTCAAAATATCGACATAAACCGATTGAGCTTGCCCCGTATCCGGAAGAATCCCCTCCAGCAGCGGACGGCAATATGAAACATAATTGATAACCTTATGATAAGACGTTTCATCATAAAACAACGAACACAAATCCAAGACAACCCTAACCGTCGAAATCACATTATGCTCCGATGCCGGAAGCGTCATAAGCGAATCCGCCCTCAGCCGAAGCGATTGAAACGAAGCCTCTTTCTCAACCGCAGCTGTCGCAACCGTCTCCTCCAGCACCTTACGATACTGCTCGGATAAAGACGATGCCAACATAGCCTGCCAACACGCAACCGCAATAACGACAATAAGAAATCCACGCATATTCATTGATTTTTCGATACGGCAAATTTAACTAATCATACAGATATTCAAGCATTTTAATTGCAAAAAATATCACATTTACCAAACAGGGCACATACAGCCGCGATAATAATGCGTTGCTCATATCTGATTATAAGCAACTTACATACGCACACCGTAGTGATTTCCACAAAGAACCGCAACCATATTGTAAACAAATAAGGGTATTTAAGTTGCTTTTTGTCGTTTTTAATCGCTTTATTTGCAAAAATATCAACAATAAAGCCGAATCGTATGAGAAAGTTATTTACCTTTTTATTTGGAGTGTTTGCAATCGCTGCATTCGGGCAAACATTCCAGGAGACGTTCGAAAGTGGTGACATTCCCGGAACGTGGACGGTGGTCAACACCAATGACACCTACAAGTGGAGCATAGCCCCTTATGAGGGAACATCGGATCTTGAGCGAACCATTTCAGGATATGAACAAGGTGGCGCATATGCCGTATCGTCACAAACAGGACGGGCGATGGACGATGTCACTCCCGACCAGTGGCTGATTTCGCCAAGCGTAAGCGTTGAAAGCGGGGATGTGCTCAATTTTATGATGGGGCATAATTCATCATACAATGGCAATGCAAATGTGAAAGACGAAAACAAAGTGAAATTCGAGGTTGTAGTGTCAACCACAGGAACAGCTCCGGAAGATTTCACTTACACATTGTTTTCCATAGTGCCTGAAAGCGCAAAGAACTGGAGCAATTACAGCTTCAGCCTTGACCAATTCGCCGGGCAGCAGATCCATATCGCATTCCACGATTATGGAACTACGGCTTCCATCCCATATATTACCAACACCTTATATCTTGACGATATCAGGATAAATAAAGAGAAGGTCTCGGATTTGCAGGTAACCGGCATCACAAGCCCTGTTTCGAGCTGCAACACTCAGCAGTTTGTCACAGCCACTGTTTCCAACATAGGATTCGATTGCCAAACGTACACAATGAACTGTCAAATCGACGGCGGAGAGAAAGTGTCTGAAACAGTCAACACTCCGCTTGCCGGCGGAAATACTGCCACATACACATTCACCAGCCCCGCACTCCTCGTAGCCGGAAGCGCACATGAAGTGAAAGTATGGGCGGAAGCATCGTCAGACAGCAACCACGACAATGACGCATTCGCCACAGAGGTGGAAATAGGAGACGAGATACCGTTCCCGTTCTCTATGACCGACGACAACGCCGAAACGACTTTCAGCAGCAGTTATACGCGGACATCCGGTTGGGTGACAATGGGCTGGGCATACTACAATGATGCCATGATGAAAGGCTGGGTTTACAATTCCGGACTGACAAGCTACTTGCTCTCGAATTGCATCGCCTTGCCTAAAGGGGCAGTCAAACTAAGTTTCGACTACATGGCACTTTCTACGGCAAAATTGAATGTGTATTTAGTTACCGAACCGGGTGTCTATGACTACCTTGCCGGTTCAATCGACCTTCCCGCCGCTGAAGAGTACACAGCAGGCAGCATAACGCTGAGCGTTCCGGACGACGGCATTTATACAATCGCCATAACTCCCGACGACAGTTATTTCGGCTCATTCTATCTCGACTATATTAAAATAGACGAAGCAGGCGCCGACGTGGCTATAGTGTCTGTCGATTCCCCCATGCATAATGCCACATTGGCAAAATCCGGAGTAACAGTTGCCGCCACATTCAGAAATGCCGGCGGCGAGACATTGACCGACATACCTGTATGCTATCAGTTCGACGATGGTGAAATAGTAAGAGAGACAATCGACAGGATAGAAGCAGGAGAATCCGCACAACACACATTCACCAGCACCATCGACCTCAGCGCCATCGGAAGCCACACCCTGAAAGTATGGGCGGAATTCGACGGTGACACAGAGCCTGGCAACGACTCCGCCACACGGACAATCTCGGCTTACGAGGCTTACGATTTTCCGTTCGAGGCAAGTTTTGAAGCCGACGAGCAGAATGATAACTGGATTACATACAACGCCGACAGCGACATCCTCTATTGGGAAATAACGCAAGTCATAGATGGCAACATCAACTATGCAAAGGACGGCGTGCAGGCGGCATATATGAGTTCCGCTTCCGGAATAGAGCATAATGACTGGCTGATTTCCCCAGCAATCAACGCATCGGAAGGCAAAGCCCGCATTTCATTCTACTACACCACAAGGATGAGCTCAAGCTCCGGCGACGACGGCTGCAACATAAAGCTGTACCTCGCCACGACCGACAATCCGGATGAAATATCCAAGGGTGAGCCGCTTGCCGTATTCACGCTGACCGATGAAAACGTATTGGTGTATAAACAAGGCTATTCTCCAGTGGAGATTCCTGCCGACGGCACATATTATGTAGCTTTTTATAACGACGGAATGGGACACGACATCATTCTCGACGACATACGCTTCGACCAATCGGAAGACTTGAGCATCCTTTCCGCATCCAACTCTTCCGTTTCAGGATTCAACCTGACCGAAAACACTGTCACTATGGAAATTTCCAACCATGGCACGACGGCGCAAAGCGGATTCAAAGCCACATATTCCGTGAATGGCGGCGCAGCGGTTGAAGAGACCGTACAACAAAGCATCGCACCGGGCGAATCGTTGCAATATTCGTTCAGCAATAAGGTTGACGTGTCCGTACCCGGCACTTATCAAATCTCCGTTTCTGTAGTCGCTGACAACGATGCCGACACCTATAACAACAATTGGACACTACCGGAATTCACATCCTATGCCAACGCCGGACTTCCGTATGACGTGGATTTCGACACGGAAGAACAACGTGCACAATGGACGGCAAGCGGCAATTGGATGGTAGCAGCCAATCTGACCACAAGCCAATCTGCCTACAACGGGAAAGGAGCACTTTACCACACAGGAGCGGCACCTGCCGATGGCGACTGGGTCTATTCAGGATGCATCGAGATTCCTGCCGGCACTTACGATTTCAGTTTCTTCTACCGCACATTCATGAATATGACCGACGTGGAACGCTACGGACAGAATTTCTCGATTTATCTTGGCAAGGAACAGAATCCGGAAGCAATGACCATTCCGTTATACTCTATTGAGGGTACAGTCGTTACTACCAAGGTGTATGAGAAAGTACTCAAACAGGTGGAGATAGAGGAAAGCGGCAACTATTATATAGGAGTGAAATGCACTACCACTTCATCTTGGGGTACACTTTACATCGATATGATTACGCTTGAAGCACCGGCAACAGAAGGCCTTGTTCTCGGCACTTACGAATCAGACTTCGCCG
The DNA here is from genome assembly GCA_017694955.1 of Candidatus Limisoma faecipullorum. Classification (GTDB taxonomy): domain Bacteria; phylum Bacteroidota; class Bacteroidia; order Bacteroidales; family Muribaculaceae; genus Limisoma; species Limisoma faecipullorum. The sequence goes on along the minus strand of JADIMC010000010.1, from coordinate 35,514 downwards.
ATAACCTCGACGAATGGTACCAGTACAACCCGGCCGACAATTTCAAGCAATGGGAATCAGGAGAAGGAGTTGACGGCGCATCCTGCCTGACAGCAAGCACGACAAGCTATTTCTTCTACGACGATATGGCTGCCGACCTGCCAGGACTGCTTGTCGCACCTGCATTCAAGCTGCATAAGGGCGACGAAATAAATGCAAGCCTCGACTATCGCATAGCGGTTGACAACATCGACGACCTGACCGAAGAGGACAAGGCACGAATAAAAATCGGCGTATATCTCGCCGATAAAAACCTGCCACAGGCATTCACCACGCAGATGGCTCTTGGCACCACCATTTCCGACGGCATACAGACGGCTACCGGCAAAGTCACCATTCCTGCCGACGGCATATATTATGTAGGCATACTTGCCGACGGTCAAAGGTCTGCGATATCCAACATCGTGACTTCTTCCTATGAGCTTTATGGCGTGAAACTGTGGAACGACGACAATGGCGGCATCAGCAATGCAACCGGTCAGAAGCTGTTCGTTTATGCCAACAACACCGTGCATATGCTCGGCGACTACACCGACATAAAGGTATATGCCGTAAGCGGCACGCTTGTCGGGCAGTATTCCGGCATCGACGAGATTTATCTCGGCAATCTGCCGAAAGGCATATATGTAATCACAGTAAATACTGACAACGGAGCAGCCACTGACAAAGTAATAGTCAGATAAGGCAATTTTTCCGAAGCAATCGCATCGGCGGCAGCGCAAATTGCGTTGTTGCCGATGTTTTTTGTAACTTTGCATCATTAAAACATACAGATATGAAAGCAGGTGATACGGTACGCTACCTCAATGCCACAGGCGGAGGTAAAGTGGTTAAGATAGAAGGCAACATCGCATATGTGGCAGAGGATGACGGTTTCGAGACACCAGTGCTCGTAAAGGAATGCGTGGTAGTCGATCCCGACGGCGGAATAACGCCTAAACGCAAATTCGGGAGCAACGAGCCAAGCAAATATGAAGCGCCGGCAGTAACACACACCCGGCAAGCCGCTCCGGAAAAGGAACAGACACCGGAAGCAGAGGAGACACCGGAAGGCGAGACTCTCAACATTGTACTCGGCTACGAAGCCGCCGAAATCAAACATCTGAACACATCCACATTCGACGCTTACATCGTAAACGACAGCAACTACTATCTCTATCTCGTCTATGCCTCGCGCTGCGGCGACGGCATTTGGGATTGTCGCTATAACGGCATAGTGGAGCCTAACACGCAAGTGCTGCTCGAAGAGCTGACCCACGACGACTTGACAGATCTGGAGCGTGTAAGCATCCAGTACGTTGCATTCAAGCAAGGCAAAGCTTTCAAGCTGAAAAATCCTGCAGCCGTAGAATTCAGGGTTGACGCCACTAAATTCTACAAGATGCACTGCTTCCACGAAAACATGTACTTCGACAACCCTGTAATAGCTTTCGACATAGTGAAGAACGATGTGCCGCAACGCACAATGATAATCGACAGCAGCATGCTCGAACAAGCCATGCGCGAGAAAAAAGCTGCCGACAAGCCGGCAAAGAAACCGGTGACCAAACACACCGGAAGCAACAAGAAAGGAGAGATTATCGAGGTTGACCTGCACATCAACGAGCTGCTCGACTCGACCAATGGACTGTCGAACAAAGACATGCTCGACGTGCAGCTCAACGAATTCCGACGCGTGATGAACGATAACATACGCAACAAAGGGCAAAAAATCGTGTTCATCCACGGCAAGGGCGAAGGGGTGTTGCGCAAGGCTTTGCTCGACGAGCTAAGACACAAATACAAAAACTGCGACGCACAGGACGCTTCATTCCGTGAATACGGATTCGGCGCGACATTGATAACCGTGCACTGATGATACTCTATTTCTCAGCAACCGGCAACAGCCGATACGTCGCAGAGCAGCTTGCCGCAGCTACCGGCGACATCCGCCTGACCGATATGCGGACAATCAGCGACGGGAAGCTCCGTTTCAGCATTTCGGCAGGAGAACCTGTCGGATTCGTATTTCCTGTACACTCGTGGGGTATGCCGAAAGGTCTGCCCGAGCTGGTTTCGAGCCTCCGTTTCGACGGATATTCACCGGAAAGCAACTACTGCTATATGGCATGCAGTTGCGGCGACGATGCCGGACTCACATTCACCCAATGGATGAAATGCGCAGGAAATGCCGGACTTAGAGGAGATGCCGGATATTCAGTATTCATGCCCAACACCTACGTGCTGCTCCCCGGCTTCGACACCGACGATGAAGCCACCGTCACCAAAAAGCTACAGGAAGCTCCGCTGAAGATTGCGGAAATAGCCGGAATGATTGCCAGAAGAGAGCGCGGCGACCACACTTTCCACGGCAGTTTCAGCCATTTTAAATCAAGAATCATATATCCGGCATTCATGCGGATGATTACCGACAAGCCGTTTCACACCGACCCTGAAAAATGCACAGGCTGCGGACGCTGCGCCGCCGTATGCCCAACCCATAATATCGTGATAGCCGACGGCAGACCGCAATGGCAAGGAAATTGCATCAACTGCCTCGCCTGCTACCATCATTGCCCGACAAAAAGCATCGGATACGGCAAAAAGACCCGACAGAAAGGACAATACCACTTCAAATAGCGGAAAATCCAGAAACCGGATCTCGCGCTTCCACACACTGAGGCAAAGAACAAAGCCACAGGATTATTCACATAAACATGCTGTAAAATATACTAATTAATCAAACATTATATACGCAAAATATGTTATTTTTGTATAACTTTCAAATTCAATCGACATGAAAAGATTCTTAATCGTGATTATTTCCACATTATCGCTCTTTTGCGCAGGGGCGCAGGATGTAACATTTTTTGTCAAAGGCGGAATAGGAGGTTCGAGCTGGAACGGATCTGATTCGTTCGGGACTGATCCTAAATTTTCATATCGTCTTGGCGTCGGACTGGACAAACACATCAAGTATGTATGGGGATTCCAAACCGGACTTTATTTTACAACAGCAGGAGTCTCAATGGAAGCAGACAGCCACAAAACAGCCCTTGACAACGACATTAACGGAAAAATCGACCAGTTGTATTTAGAAATTCCGCTTATGGCAACAATTACTGCACCAATAGGCAAGAAAGCCAACATCATAATAGGCTTCGGTCCATACTTGGCAGCAGGAGTCGGAGGAAAATGCACCGCATCAGTCGATCTTGGCGGCGGACATTCCGTATCTGAAGACATCAACACATTCGGAAGCATGAGCGACGGCAATTTAGGATTCAAACGTTTTGATGCCGGCCTGGCATTGAATCTCAATTTTGAAATCAAACGCATCATTTTCGGTCTCGACACACGATTCGGATGTTTCAAATTCTCGCGAGGAACAGACACATACGGAGAAACCTATACCGATAAAATCCGCAACTACACCGGCCAGTTTGTAGTGGGATACAGATTCTGACACACAAAATAAACACTAACATTAAATCGCTACACACAATGAAAAAGTTATTTCTTTTGCTGGCAACCATCCTTTCGCTGCAGTGCGCAATGGCGCAGAATGTAGCTTTCTTTGTGAAAGGAGGAATCGGTATGTCTGATTGGATAGGAAAAGAATCCGACGAGCTTGACCCTAAATTCTCTTATCGTATCGGGGCAGGACTGGATATCCCCATTAAAGGAATCTGGGGATTCCGCACAGGGCTGAACATGTCCAGCATAGGGACTAAGGCGCATGCCGCTACCGACGAAATGACAAGCGCCTGGGATTTCGAAATGTCAATGAAAACTACGCAGATTTACCTTGAGCTTCCATTAATGGCCACCGCCTCTTTCGATGTCACCGACAATATGAGATGCACAGTTGGAGCAGGACCCTACTTCGCCATCGGCGTTGGAGGCAAGTCAAAAGCAGACGTGACATGGGGAGACGGGACATTCGAATCTGACAAGGCCAACACCTTCGGCGAAACCGACGAGGACACGGAGAGCATGCTGAAGCGTTTCGACGCCGGACTTGGCTTAGATGTGAACTTCGAAGTAAAACATCTTATATTCGGACTCGACACCCGGTTCGGGCTCTACAAGTTCTATCAGGACGACTTCTTCGACGAAATTGAAAAATACAAAGTATATAACTTCTCGACATGTGTGGTCGTAGGCTATCGCTTCTGACAAGAAAACAATTTACTATTTTACTAACCAATAAATTCACACAATGAAAAAATTATTTCTTTTGCTGGCAGCCATCCTTTCGCTGCAGTGCGCAATGGCGCAGAATGTAGATGTTTTCGTCAAGGGCGGAATAGGTATGTCGAACTACGTCGGCGACGATACAGAAAGCACAGACGTGAAATGCGCCTACAAATTCGGAGTCGGTCTGGACGTACCTCTCAAAAACATTTGGAAATTCGAGACCGGATTGTATCTCAACGGATGGGGCGCAAAAGAAAAAGCCTCTGCCTACGGAGTAAGCGTCACTGCAACTGCCAAGCCGCTCTATCTCGAGCTCCCGATTATGGCAAAAGCGGCTTTTCCGCTGTCCGACAAATTCAATATGAGCATAGCTGCAGGTCCGTACATAGCATTAGGAGTCGGCGGCAAGCTTACCGCATCGGCTGAATATCAAGGCGTATCCGGTGACGACAGCATCGACCTTTTCGGAGATGTCGAGGACAACAACGCCGGCATGAAACGCTTCGATATGGGACTGGGTGTGAACTTCAATTTCGAGGTGAAACGCATAATCTTCGGGCTCGACACACGCTTCGGACTTACGAAAGTGTATGAGGACACGAAAGCCCACAACATTTCAGCACTGTTTGTTGTAGGTTACCGGTTCTGAGCCTACGAAGAATCATCCGACAAAGAAACGGGGTGACACACCATCTACGGTGCATCACCCCGTTAACTTCAAAAACTGCTATGTGTAACAATCTTTATTTAATTTCAATGTTGCGAGTCTGTCTCGGTTGCTCTGTTACCACCAATTTCGGCAACTCTATCTCAAGCACTCCATTGTTGACAGAAGCCGCAATCTTTTCCTTATCGACATCGTCAGGCAGAATCAACGTCTGCTGGAACTTCGTGTATGAGAACTCACGGCGCAAATAGCGTCCGTTCTTGTTTTCATCCTTCTTCTCGTTCTTTTTCTCCATCGATATGACAAGATTGTTGTCCTCATCGATATGCACGTCGAAATCCTCTTTCGTCAAGCCCGGAGCAGCCAGCTCAACCTTATATTCCTTATCGTTTTCTATCACATTGATAGCTGGGGCTGTGGCATTTGCCCTTTCCATCCAATCGTTGTCAAAGAAATCATTGAAGATACTTGGCAACCAACTCTGATTGTTTCTTCTAATCGGCATCATAATAAATATCTCCTATAATTTAATTTTACATTCATTTGTCACGGACACCTTCGGAAGTCCTGCCTTCCGGCTGCTTTCCGTCAGCATCCGCTTTAAGACATATCAAACTGCGTGCCAACTTAAAAGGAACAAAAAAACTGGAAATATGGCAATGACGGATGACAAAATTTCGCCATCAGCGTGACAAAATTTCGCCGTGGGAGGAATTCACCATTCAATCCTCACAGATGCCGAAGCCGTTGCTCCCGGAATGGGCGGACGGAGCTTGGCGACAACCACCGAACCGCCTGCTATTTCAGGAAAGCGGTTTTCCAAAGCCGACTTTATCCTTCCGGCAACGTGCTCAAGCAACTTGGAAGGAATCATCATCTCCCGACGCACAATCTCATATACCTCGCCATAGTCGAGCGTCCCCGAAAGCTCGTCATCATTCATCGCCTCCTCAAACGGATAATCCACACACACCGACACTTCGAACAAATTGCCGGTGACCCTCTCCTGCTCCATAACGCCGTGACGCGCATAAAAGCGCATCCTGTCGAGTGTGATAGTTGTTTTCATTACTGTTCTGTTTCTTCTGATTCCGGAATCCACACGTATGCACCGATATCAATATCATCTGACAAAAAGCGGTCATTACCATACAAATCGAACTGCACCGACGGCGGACACAGCTCACGCGAGCCTTTCCCGATTGCGCCGCTCTCATTGCGCAGACGATAATCGAAAATGTAATCTTCCCTGACAGTATAGAACAACGGGTCGCCTCCCCACACGCAATTGAAGAAATTATTGTCGTCAGTACCCGTAGAGCGCAACAGGCAATACTGCAGCAACACATCGCTTCCCGTAAGGTCGCCCTCCGAAATGTCGGAAGCGTTGCCATAGACTATGCAATTGTTGAACCGTGCCGACATAAGCGGATTATCATAAATTTTGTCGTCGGGCAGCACATACCACAATGACAATATCGGACCGGTAACGGCATCAAAAAGATAATAATTTGCAAACGTGCAGTTGTTGAACGTATGTTTTCCTCCTGTCAGATCGACGACACCGTCCTTCGAATCGGAGAACTCGCATCCATCGGCATCTATCCACGAATGACGCGACGCGAGCACCGAACCGGCAGAATTATGCAGCACGGAATTCAGCATATAAAGCTTTCGTCGGTCGAGCACGCCGCAAGAATCAGCCACAACGCCTGTCGAAGAGCCATACATCACCAAATACCGGAATTCGTTATCGAAACTCTGCCGCTCAAGCTGTATCCCGTCCCATTGTCCCGACATAAGGTCGAAAGGAATCTCGCCGGCAACATTGTCAAGACGGTCGGCTCTCAATGTCACCGGACGCCCCTGCTCGCCAGCCGCAACCAACGTTCCACGCACCTTAATCCTTGCCTTATCATGGAAATATACGGTCGTGGCAGCCGGAATGGTAAGCGTTGCGCCTTCCTCCACCACGATGCTGTCCATCACACGATAAGGGCGGTCGGTCGAAAGCGTTGCGTTTTCAGCTATATGCCAGTCGCGCACGGTATGCGCATTCTGTCCTGCGGCACGAAGCACAACCGCCTGCTCCACACCGTTGGTGCGGAACTTCAGATTGGCAAATATATCGAAAGGAAGATTCTCGTTATTGACATCGATATGCGTCTCTACAAAGACATAGATGCTATCCTCTCCACGCACTTCTATGTCGCTGAATTCTTCACCGCTGCGACCGTCAACATTAAGATAGAAACGCGCCCCTTCCGGTATCCCGTCCATATATATGCGCGATATGTTGAGCTGCTTTTTATGCCGGTTATATACGAGGAAACGCTTCGTCGCCGTAGTCTCTCCTGTGAATACGGTATCGAAACTCAGCGTATCGGTCGAAAATTCGAGCAAATCGCTGCTGCTCGTCGTAAAATCGTCCTCAATACACGATGACACGCAGAAAACGATGACCGCACAAATCAGAAACAGTAACTTTTTCATCAAACAAAATTCTTATGAATTATATAACGCTTCCCAAGCTCAAATATTGCGCAAATCCCGACAACACAAAAAAAGTCTCCGGGTCTTCATCAGATGGGGAGACTATAAAATAAGATTATGAAAAAGATTTGTATTAGGCAATATTAAAACAATTCAAACCAACCGTCCTGCGCTTATCCTTTCGCATATTCCCCAACGGAAACCGTGGGAAAGACACACATAATCATAATCTGAAAGGAATTGGCAAGAAGCATCTGACAGGCACCGTCTCGCCTCCAAGCTTTCCCGCCTTCCACGCAGGCATCTCCTTGATAATCCTCACGGCTTCCTTATCAAGCAACGGATTAGCCCCTTTCACTACCGAGACATTGCATATCGACCCGTCGGTATTGACAATGAAACTGCACATCACACGGCCATGTATGTGCTTCTTGTATGCCTCATACGGATAGACACGCGTCTTGTTGATGAAATTAACCATAGCCCGGTCGCCACCCGGAAATTGCGGCGGCACATCCACATAATCGTATTCATATACGTTCACACAACAATTGCGCTGCGAATGCGTACTTTCTATCGTAACACGCGTCACCTGCGACAATGCCGCCGGGATGGCAAGCGCCACAAACAGCGGCGCAAGAATAATATTTCGTATGATTCTTGTCATCTTCCACTCTCTTCAGATGCAAATATATATGCTGCAAATAGCCTAAACAATAGCAAACGGACTGATTTGTGCTTAATTGAATTTGTTTTATTTTTTTTTGCATAAATAGAATTGTGGAAAACAAAGGCGGCTTTTCCACTTTTTTGACCTCATACATACTAATATCAACCCATAATCGTTATTTATGAAAGCGGGACTATGCAAGTCGCGCAATTATGTTATGACAAGAAAGCTGACAATCTACATATCGACACTCTGCACGCTATTGTCCAGTCACGCCATTTGCGCACAGGACGGGAGAACAGCGTATAATTTCCTGAACACAACCACTTCGGCGCATGCCTATGGACTTGGCGGGACCAACATATCGATAATCGACGACGACATCTTCCTTTACGAACAGAATCCGGCGCTTATGGGACCAGAAATCGACATGCAGCTCGGATTCAACTATATGCGCTATCTTGGCGGGAGCAACTATGCCGGTGTAAGATTCGGGAAAGAGGCCGGAGAGCATGCGGCATGGGCTGCAGGAATACAGTACTTCGGCTACGGGGAGATGAAAAACACCGATGTAGCCGGTGAGATACTCGGCACGTTCAACCCCCACGACATGGTGTTCAGCGGGTCGTATTCCCACGATTTCAGCAGCTACATAAGAGGAGGAATCACTTTGAAGATGATTTATTCAAGCTATGAGCAATACTCAGCATTCGCCATCGCGGCCGACCTCGGAATAAACTACTACGACCCAGGCAAGGACCTGTCGCTGTCCGCCGTGGTTAAGAATCTCGGCGGACAGGTAAAACGTTTTGCCGAGCACTACGACCGCTTGCCATGGGACATACAGCTCGGATACACGCAGTCGCTCAACGGAGGACCATTCAGACTGTCGGTCACGGCCGTCAATCTCACCAAATGGCATCTGCCATATTACGACAAAGAGAACGACAACGATCCTAATTCACCGCTGGTATTGAAAGACAAATTCACCAGCAACCTGTTCCGCCATCTGATATTCGCGGTGGAATACGCGCCTGCCGACAAATTCTATATCGGAGTAGGATATAACCACAAGACAAAAACCGATATGACCACATTCTCCCGCAACTTCCTGTCCGGATTCTCGGCAGGAGCAGGATTAAAGACATCCAAGTTCCGCATCGGCGCGGCATTCGCACAGCCGCACATCGGCGGCACGACGTTCATGGTGAATCTCACAACCAACCTTTATGAATTCAAAAGATAATCTATATGGAAAATAAACCATTGATAACAATTGCTTTCGACGGCTTTTCATCGTCAGGGAAAAGCACCATGGCAAAAAGCCTCGCCAAGAAGATAGGCTACGCATATATCGACACCGGGGCAATGTATCGTGCCGTGACGCTTTACTGCATCGAAAACAATCTGTTCGACGGTCAAGACCTTGACACCTCAGAGCTGGAACGGCAGATGGACCGCATCCACATAACATTCCGAGTAAACAGCGAAGGCAAAAGCGAGACTTACCTCAACGGGAAGAATGTGGAAAAAGAAATACGCCTGATGCCAGTGTCTTCGAAAGTGAGCATCGTGGCAGCCGTGCCGTTCGTACGCCGTGCGCTCGTCAAGCAACAGCAAGAAATGGGCAAAGGCAAAGGGATAGTGATGGATGGCAGGGACATCGGAACCGTAGTATTTCCTGATGCGGAAATGAAAGTGTATGTCAACGCTTCCCCCGAGACACGCGCGCGCCGCCGCTATGACGAATTGCAGGCAAAGGGCGACACATCCGTAACTTACGAGGATGTTTATAAGAACGTGTGCGAACGCGACTACATCGACAGCCACCGTGAAGAAAACCCGTTGAGGAAAGCCGACGATGCCATCGAGCTCGACAATTCAAATATGACAATCGGAGAGCAGGACGAATGGCTTTTGAACCTGTACGAATCCATAATCAATAAACTCAGAAAATAGTGGCAACTGTAGAAATCGACAAGGACTCAGGCTTCTGCCCAGGTGTGGTCACAGCCATCAGAAAAGCGGAGGAGGAGCTCGACAAAGGCGGAAAGCTCTACTGCCTCGGCGATATCGTGCACAATTCCAACGAAGTTGACCGATTGAAGCACAAAGGACTTGTAACCATCACCCACGACGACCTGCACCGCCTCCACAACGTGAAGGTGCTGCTCCGCGCGCACGGCGAGCCGCCTGAAACGTACCATATCGCCCACAAGAACGGAATAGAAATCATAGATGCCACATGTCCTGTAGTGCTTAAGCTGCAACAACGCATAAAAAAGTCGTACGACTCCGAAAACCATCCCCAGATCGTGATTTATGGCAAAAACGGGCATGCGGAAGTCAACGGGCTTGTCGGGCAGACCGACGGCAAGGCGATAGTTGTGGAAACGGCCGACGATGTCAGCAAAATCGACTTCACGAAAGACATCGTGCTTTATTCACAGACCACGAAATCGCGCGAGGGGCTTAACTCCATAGAGGACGAGATACGCCGTCACAACCCGGCGGGGATATTCGAATGCCACGACACGATATGCCGCCAAGTGGCAAACCGGATGCCGAGGATACGGAAATTCGCCGCATCGCACGAATTGGTGCTCTTCGTGAGCGGAAAGAAAAGCAGCAACGGAAAAATACTTTTCGACGAATGCATCGATGCCAACCCCAACGCGAAGCTCATATATTCAGAGGACGACATAAAGGAAGAATGGCTCGACGGAGTTAACACCATAGGCATATGCGGAGCCACATCCACACCGCGATGGCTTATGACAAACGTAAAACGCAGAATCGAACAAATGCTCGGACAATGAATGCTGAAAGTACAAGCCTGCCGCCATTGAAATTCCTCGACGAGCTACGCGCATTCGGCTTCACGCCGGAAGAAGAAGAAAGGCTGCGGAAATCTCTGACCTTCAAGACCTTCAAAAAGGGGCATACCATCGACAGCCGAGCCGGAGTGCTCTACAAACGATATTATATCGTGAAAGGTACGGCACGGGTGTACTACATAGAAAACGGGAAAGAACGAAATTACGCTTTCTCTTTCGACAACCAGTTCATCGTACTGCCATACTCCGTAATAATACGCGACCGCGACATTTTCATACAATTCCTCGAGGACACGAAAGTTTGCTGCGTACCGTCGCAAGAAGACCGCAAGAACTATCCGCTGCTGAGCAGTGTGAAATTCTGGCAATTCCTCAACATTGTCATGATACACCACATCAGCGAGATGGAAAACTATGTAATGATGATGCGTATGGACGCACGCGACCGATACAAATGGGCGATAGAGAAATACCCGCGCATTCTTGAAACAGTATCGGTAACACAGCTCGCCTCGTATCTCAACGTCACGAAAGAGACCCTCTACCGCATACGCTCCGGCAAATATTAATCATCGTATCCAGTCAGCATATTTTCCGGCTCCCACTCTATTTCCGGACAAGACAAGCTGCATCTCGGCCAAACAAATTCAAGCAAGCTTGTTTTGTTTTGCACTCGATTTGCACTATCTTTGCAGAAAATATTTAAAAATTAGTAAGTTGTGGAGACTAAGTATATTTTCGTGACAGGCGGAGTGGTATCGTCGTTAGGAAAAGGTATCATTTCGTCGTCGCTCGCGCGTTTGCTTTTGTCGCGCGGGTTCAGAGTAACAATCCAGAAATTCGACCCGTACATCAACATTGACCCTGGAACGCTCAACCCTTATGAGCACGGAGAATGCTACGTGACAGCCGACGGGCATGAGGCGGATCTCGACCTCGGTCATTACGAGCGTTTCACAAATGTGCATACCTCGCGCGCCAACAATGTGACGACAGGACGCATTTACCAAAGCGTAATCGACAAAGAGCGCCGTGGCGACTACCTTGGCAAGACCGTGCAAATCATTCCGCACATCACCGACGAGATAAAGCGCAATGTCAAGCTGTTGGGAAATACAGGCAAATACGATTTCGTAATCACGGAAATAGGAGGGACAGTCGGCGACATCGAATCGCTTCCTTTCCTCGAAAGCATGCGCCAGCTCAAATGGGAGCTTGGCAGCAACTGCATATGCATACATCTTACCTACGTGCCGTTCATAAAGGCGGCTAAAGAGCTGAAGACGAAACCGACACAGCATTCCGTAAAGCAATTGCAGGAAGTTGGAATCCAGCCCGATGTGCTGATTCTGAGAACGGAGAAGGACATTCCCGTATCCATGCGCCGGAAAGTGGCACTGTTCTGCAACGTATCGCCGGATGCGGTAATACAGTCCATCGACATGCCATCCATCTACGAAGTGCCGATGACGATGCATTCGCAGCATCTCGACGAAATTGTGCTGAAAAAGACCAACACCCCATATTCCGGAGAACCGGACATGTCGCAATGGACAAAATTCCTCGATATGATGAACAGCGCGGAAGAGACTGTCAACATCGGTCTTGTAGGAAAATACGTGGAATTGCAGGACGCTTACAAATCAATCAACGAATCGCTGTTCCAGGCTGCAACCTACAACCACCACAAGCTGAATCTACGCTACATACATTCGGAGAAGGTGAACGAAGGCAACGTGGATGAGCTGCTGAAAGACATGGACGGCATCATCATCGCCCCGGGATTCGGACAACGCGGCATCGAAGGCAAATTCGTGGCATTGAAATGGTGCCGTGAACACGATATGCCGACTTTCGGCATCTGCCTCGGAATGCAATGTATGGTGATAGAATTCGCACGCAACGTGCTCGGGCTTAAAGACGCCAACAGCACGGAAATGAATCCGCAGACCCACGACAACGTAATCGACCTGATGGAAGAGCAGAAAAGCATATCCAACATGGGAGGCACAATGCGGCTCGGCGCTTACGACTGCGTACTGCGCGAAGGGTCGAAAGCAGCACAGGCATACGGCACGACTCATATCAGCGAACGCCACCGCCATCGTTTCGAATTCAACGAGGAATACCGCACGCAATTCGAGGAGGCAGGCATGCAATGTGTCGGAGAAAACCCAAACACCCACCTTGTGGAAGTAGTCGAGCTGCCTGACAAGAAATGGTATATCGGCACACAATACCATCCAGAGTACAGCAGCACGGTGCTATCGCCCAACCCGCTGTTCCTCAGCTTCATAAAAGCTGCAATCGATAACAAGAAAAAATAAGTATAGTAACCAAACCTTTTATTTATAGTTAATGGACAAAAACACCCTTATCGGATTGCTGCTGATGGGTCTTGTGATTTTCGGTTTCATGTGGCTGAACCCGGCCACCCCCGAAGAGCAGACCGGAAAGCAAGCTACCGAGAGCATCACAAAAGACGACAATGCCGGCGCAGCCACCATCACCGACAGCATCAGCGCGGAAGAGGCTGAAGCAATCAAGGCGGCTGTAAGGCAATATGGCAAGGCTGAGGACATTGAAGGGAAACAGATAACGTCACTCGCCAGCGAAAACGTAAAGCTGACAGTTGACGGCGAATCGCTCGACGGGGAAGTGCAGATGAACGACACCGTGCTTTCGATTGCTTCGCTGCGGAAACCCGCCACAGCCGACTTGCGGCTTCTTCACAATGCGGCTATAAGAGACTTGCGCAAGGCCATCGACACTATCGGAAAATATTCGAACTTCGTGGCATTTATCGACGGCGACAGCACGACAGTGAAGCTGCAGAACGACTTGCTTGCCATTGACCTCTCCACAAAAGGCGGTGGCATCGCACGCGCGGAGCTGAAGGAATACACCACCTACTCCGAAGGCAAGCACGTACCGGCAGTGCTTTTCGAAAACGACAATAACGCTTACGGGTTCGTGCTCAACACCGACACACAACGCTTCGACACCCACGACTTCTTTTTCACGCCTGTTCAGGAAAACGACTCCACCGTGCTGATGAAACTGGAGTTCGGAAAAGGCGTATATTTCGGCATACGCTACACACTTCCTGCCAACAGCTACCTTGTACGTATGGAAGTTGTGCAGCAAAACATGAACACTGTGATTCCTACCAACATTGCCACTCTCGATTTCCACTGGTACCAGAAAGCTGCACGCCACGAAATGGGAGAAATGTTTGAAGAGCGCAACAGCGGCATATTCTACAAATATTATGGCGAAAACGGCGATGTTGACAACCTGAGCGAGACCGGCAGCGATAAAGAATCGATATCCGACAGGCTGAAATGGATCGGATTCAAGGACCAGTTCTTCTCATGCATACTTATAGCCGACAAATATTTCCTCGGCACTAACAACCTGAGAAGTGAAGTTATCGATGACGATTCGCCATACCATAAAGACTTCATGAAAGATTTATGGGCAGAATCATCATTTGAGTACAGCTCCACAAACCCTGCCCCTGTGGCATTCCATTTCTTCTTCGGTCCTAACGACTACCGTCTGCTCCGCTCCTACGACGAGCTCATCTCGCCGGAAGAGGACCTGAAACTCACGGAAGTGATACCGCTGGGATGGAAAATGTTCAGATGGATTAACACTGGCATCATCATACCGGTATTCAATTTCCTCGGCTCGCTCGACTTGAACTATGGCATAATCATATTGTTGCTAACGATATTGATAAAGCTCGTATTGTTCCCTCTCACGTGGAAGAGCTATTCGTCGCAGGCTAAAATGCGTGTGCTCGCACCCGACATCAAGGAAATCAACGACAAATATCCCGGACAGGAAAACGCGCTGAAACGCCAGCAAAAGACGATGGAGCTTTATAGCCGTGCCGGAGCTAATCCGATGAGCGGCTGTCTGCCGTTGCTGTTGCAGATGCCTATCCTCATCGCGATGTTCTCGTTCTTCCCGTCGTGCATCGAGCTGCGCGGAGAACCGTTCCTTTGGGCAGACGACCTCTCTGCTCCCGACGTGATATTATCGTGGGATGCCCATATTCCTCTCGTCTCTACGTTCTTCGGCAACCATTTGAGCCTGTTCTGCCTGTTGATGACAGCCGTGAACATCATCTACACATACATCAACATGAAAGCAAACCCGTCAAACAACTCTATGCCGGGAATGAAATGGATGATGTACCTGATGCCGGTAATGTTCCTTGTGTTCTTCAACAACTATTCGGCCGGACTGAGCTACTACTACTTCCTGTCATTGCTGATTACAATCGTGCAGACTTATGCGTTCCGCTTCTTCATCAAAGAAGAGAAAGTACGCGCAAAGATGGCTGAAAACGCCAAGAAGCCGAAAAAGAAAAGCGGATTCATGGCGCGCCTTGAAGAGGCACAACGCCAGCAACAGGCAATGCTCCGCGAACAGCAAAAGCGCAAAGGCGGCAAATAGAAGAAAAATTTTTCCAAATAGCCATAATAAAAGCAGGGAAGCGCATAGTGCGCTTCCCTGCTTGCTTATTTACATACCTGCTTTTCTTAAATCACCAGCAGACCGCTGCGGATGGCACGCGCCACCATATCCGCCATATTCGATGCCCCGAGCTTGCGGAACAACCGTTTGCGATGGTATTCTATCGTATTCGATGATATGCACATACGCTTTGCTATATCATTCGTACTCTCGCCGACGGCTATTGCCTTCAGTATTTCGAGCTCCTGCTGCGTGGGCATCTGCTCCTGCTCGTAGCGCCGGCAATACTCATCAAAACGCTGACTGTAATAGCTTCTCCCGGCAAGAACCTCGCCTATTGCAGCCGTCAAATCGCTCAAATCGTCCGATTTGAGGACAATCGCGTCAGCCCCCGCAATCATCATCGCCTTGACTGTCCATACTTCCTCATGCATCGTATGGAAGACAAATGCCGACAGCGGCGAAAGCTCACGCAGCTTTTTCATAAGCACGACACCTGGCATGTCAGGCAGCTCCACATCAAGTATGTACACGCCATACTTCTTTTTCCGGGCAGCCTGCAGCGCATCGCCGGCAGTACCCACCGTGTCGATGCCTTTCACATAACTCAGATTGCCAAGGAGCGACTGTAACCCGTGCGCCACAATCCGATGGTCGTCAACCACAAGCACATTCACCTTTTTATTTGCATGCATCAATATCTATTTTAAGTGTGATTTTCAATTCCGTACCTCTTTCATCGCCTTCATATGCGATTTCACCGCCAATGCTTGCCGCACGGTCGCGTATCGTGCGCATTCCAACCCCCGCTGACTCCCCGGAATTATGACCGTTGTCACCAATGTCAAGTGTAAGAATCCCTCTACGGTCCATCGCAAGCCTCACATACGCTTCCGTAGCTCCGGAATGACGCATGGTGTTGGATACCGCCTCCTGAGTTATGCGATAAAGTTCATAAGCCACATTCGAAGGGACTGCCTGCCAATCGCTTCCCTCCGACGAATAGCTGAACCGTATGCCGCTGTCAGGCAAATGGCTCATATAATCCGACAATATCTCGTCAATACCGGCATGCTGGAACGACGGCGGCATCATCTCGTGGGAGATGCGGCGCAAATCTCCGCGAATCTTCTCCACATTGCGGATTGCACTGCCGGCATCGGCATTGCCCGATTTCATCTCCATACCTATGGCCAGAAGATCGTTGCACACACCGTCGTGAAGCTCACGGGCAAAACGTGAACGCTCACTTTCCAAACCGTCGATATATTTCCGCGCGAGCATGATTTCTGTGCGCTGCCGGTTGGAACGGCGGCGCGAAACCAGCCATACCAGCCCAACGGCAACCACAGCCAGAATCGCCACGATTGAAGCCGTAAGCTTCATTATCCTCGATTCCTGGCGCAAATTGCTTTCCGTCAGACGGCTTATCTCCAATTCCTTCTCCTGTGTACGGAAACGTGCCGTATATTCCGACAGTTTGCGCTCCGCTTCCACACTCCTTACCGAATCCAGCCCTTCATGCGCATCCGAGGCCATACGATAGGCGGTACGATAGTCGCCCAGTCCGGCATAACAGTGCGATTTCAAAGCATTGAGCTTGTAGGCGGGAAGCACTATGTTGGAATCGGCAAGGGCTTCCAGCCGGGCAATTGTAGCCAACGCACCTCGATAATCGCCCGTAGCCTCCTGCAAATTAGCTTTCGCTTCAAGGATTCCGGCAGACCCGTTATTGCCGACAGGCAGCTTGCTTGCCATATCTTCGCCCTTCCTTATATAAATGGCGGCGGAATCATATTGACCGAGTTGCATATAGGCGGCAAGAAGATGGTTGATTGTCTTCAATTGCGCAGGATAATAATTGATCGACTCTCCACGGGCGTACACATCACGCAACAGTGCCACGGCTTTCCTGTTGTCGCCAATCTTGATATAGGATATGCCCTCGTTGGCAAGAGCTGACAAATATTCTATTTCGGCTCCGGCATCCTCGGCATAAGCTGCCGCCTTCCGCGCATATTGCAGGCTTTCGCCATACCGTTCCTGCTCGCAATAGAGCACGGAAAGATTGTTGAGCAAAAATGCTGTTGACTCATAGTCGCGGAACTTCATAGCCACGTCAAGCCCCTTCTGATACACAAGCATAGCCGAATCGTTCATTCCCAAACGGCGGTATGCCACCCCGGCATTGCCGCAAGCCACGATATAGCTGCTGCTGTCGCCCGACTGCAGCAACAGCGGCAATACGGAGTTGCTGTAATCAACAGCACCTCTCATATCCCCGTTGGATATTCTCAGAAACATCAGCTCCGCGCTGATAAGCGCACGGAGACTGTCGTTGCCGGAGGCGTGGGCAAGAGCCGTCTGAAGGATTTTCTCAGAGTCATCATAACGGCTGAACATATTCAGATACTGCGCATAGGTAAAGCCGGCTTTTGCCTTGCCGTCGTCATCGTCGGAATTACCGTAACATTCAATCGACTTTTCGAGAAATGCACCGACACTGTCGCCAGTGCCACACGATATGTCGTAACACGCTTTCTGATAATATAACTCACCCCATACAGCACTGTCGCCGCTCTCATAGGCAAGCTTTTCCGCCCGTTCCAGCGCATCTGCCCACGCACCACTGGTGTCGGACAAATTATAAAGAGCCGTACATTCATCGAAAACCCGCCACACATCGGTTTTCGTATTCCGCCCGCACCCCGTCCACAATGAGGCGAATATTAAAATGGCTACCGGAAGCCTTTTCATACAGTCATATTTTGAGTTAATGTTTTCTGTCAGTAAAGGTAGAAATTTAGACCGACAATCAAAGCCATTTTCTCAGGAAACTGCATCCAGGACACTGAAAACTACGGTTTTCCGTAGTGCCTCATAGCGTATGTTACTATAATGGGAAATAATGACGATTAAAAAAATTTGCTGTCACAGAAATAATACTTACCTTTGCACTGCAAAATCGGGGCGTAGCTCAGTCCGGTTAGAGTACACGTCTGGGGGGCGTGTGGTCGCTGGTTCGAATCCAGTCACCCCGACACAGAAAGGGTTTAGATTGCAAGTCAAGCGGTCTAAACCTTTTTGCTTTTGCCAAGGACTGGAAATTGCGTGTCAAGGGATATATGCCAGCTCGAGTTCCACCATACCCTTGCACATCCTGCGGTCATAATAACGCTCAGGCAGAAAAGCGGATGTAATCCTTTTCTCAATCATTAGTCTCAACACTTCCCTTTCAAATTCTTTCGGCACAAGCCCGATAATCCTGAAATCAGCACTCACAGTTATCTCTTCAATTATGCCTGTAGTTTTGCTATATTTAGCATTCAGATTCACCTTCGGGAAATAAGAAAGCCGCCTTATCTCCCCCGGAGTGCACCAATATTCAACATCTGTGAGCCAAAAGCGCAGATATTCCACTTTTTCAGGAATGTCATTGTCAGGCGTTTCCTCCCTCTCCGTAAGTCTATCTTTCTTTGCCTTTGCCAAGCCTGCAATCATTCCTACGGCTATTGCAAAAACCGACAAGAGAATCCAGCCCCATACAGACATACCGCTTCCCGACCCCGCAATATTCTCCATCGTAACAATGAAAAAGAAAAGGACAGCGATACCAGCCACCCATTTCCAGAATTTCACAATCGCCGTCAACAGCAACGACACTGCCACAAACAATATGACGATTGCAAAAACGATTCCTATTGACGTTACCAGTAGCAACATTGTCTGTCAATCACTTTTCACCTTAGCAAAGATACCTTATAAATTGGTGAAACAGAAATAAAACAAGAAATTTCAACAGAGCATACGGCACCCTACGCAAAATGCAGAACAGAATTTAAACCCGCACGCAATGTTAAAGTTTGTTATAAACAAACTTTTTTTATCCGTAAAGTATGTTGTAAAACATATTTACCGTATATTTGCAACAAGTTTTTTCATGGTATTAGATTTTAAGGTAGAAAGGTTATTTGTCGGGAGATAAGTAATCTTTTTATTTTTACCCCCTCATAAAAAAGACGGAATCATCATCACCCTGACGAATTCAAACACATCAGCCGTACAGCCATAAAAAATCCCGGCACGCTTTGCCAAAAGGCTTCGCTTGCCGGGGTTATCATATCTCCTGCTGCAAGAAAATCAGCGGCGGGTGCGACGCACGGAACGCACGGCATTGTTAGATGAGCTTTTGCCCACGCTGCTGTTCTTGACCTTGGTCTTTTTCTTCTTTTTAGTTGACTTTTCCTTGTCTTTCTTAGAATCGGAGCTCTTGCGTACCGAACGCTTGTTCTTAGGCTCATTCGCGGATTCTTCCTCCACGGCCTCTTCATCACTGCCCCGCTCCTTCACAACGATATCGTCCGATTTGCCTTCAGCCCTCAAGCGTGCCTCCTCTGCGGCTGCCGCACGCTCTTCCATCTCCTCGCGTGTAGGCACCCACAGATTCTCCTCGAACGAGGCAAGACGGTTCTCTATGCTGTCCTGTGCGTGTTTCAGCTCGTCAGGGTCAGGAAACATCTGCATCAACGACAGGTTGCGCAGATTGCGCGTCTTGTAGATCTCGCCGTCGTACATTCCCATCTGGAAAAAATCATCGAAATTATATCGGGCAAGGTTGTTGTCGTCATCGATGAATATGTTCTGCTGCGTCAGATAAGGGCGCAAGTCAGCCATCTTCACCCAGAACATCGGATAGCGTATCGGTTCCCCTCCGAAATCATCCGAGCGATGGAGCACAGGGCATATGGCCACGACGTTGTTTTTCAACCGGCTGTCGTTGCTGTTGAATTCCCAGTTTTCTATCACATAATAGGTAAGCACCTCGTTGGAAGGCACATCGCTCTCCTCTATCACGAATTTAGGATTCTTCTCCGTGCTGCCCTTTCCTTCCGTATAGAGAATATGGAAACGGTCGAGCATTTCCTTCACGTTGACCTTATACTGCTCGGTAAAAAGCTCACGCCCGTCGAGATATTCATAGACGGTCACCTGTCCGTCAGTCACGAGCTTCATTATCAGACGGAACAAGCTTGTCTGGTCCTCAGTAGGCTCTTCCGGATAATAAAGCGCCATATTCTGCCCTTTTGTAAGGTCAATCTGACGGTACACCACCTTTTCCCACATCTTGTTGGCATCCGACTCCGGCTGTATCTCGTAGAATTCCTTCATACGGAATGTCACTCCAGGAGTTGACGACTCATCCTTTTCTTTCCTGTCTTTCCGGCGCATCACCTGCGAATAGGATGGAACGATTGCACCAACCATCAGGCAAATTGCGAGTATGCTTCTTAATTTTCTCATATATCGTGGCATAGTTTTTTACAATTAATTCACTATTACTTCCATAGGAGCGAGGTCGCGGGTAATGCCGTCGGGACCTATCGCCTTAACACGCGAGATATAGAACCGCTTTCCGCGCGACAGACGGCGGAAGCTGTTTTTCTGACGCTGCGAGAATTTCGACCCGTCGGAAGTCTCCGGTATGGCGTTGCCCATCGAGTCGAACACTACAGTCTCGAACGATACCACACGGTACTGCACATTAAGCAAGTCATCATCGATTGCAGCCTCAATGCCCGGCACGCTCAACAGAATCGATTTTGCAAACGGACGCGACCCTTTGTAGCGGATTTCGTTGCCCTTGCTGTCCTTATATGCTATATAAGGCGTCGGGTCGGGCAATTTACGCACACGGAACGAAGTGGCCGACACGGTCTGCGAACGCCCGTCAATCGTGGCGTTAACTGAAATAACGCATTCAGCGCCGACCTGTGTCGGATGGGCGTTCCACACATCGCCGTTGCGCGTCAGCGACCCGTTGGTCATCGTAGCGCTTATCGCATTCTGTGCCACACCCGGCACCGATATGCTTATAGGATTGTCGATTCCGGCATAAAGCACATTCATCATAGTTGCCGAAACGGTAGCCATCGGCTCGATGACGGTATAGTCCGACTTGAACTCATGGCGGGAAGTCGTGCCGTCGCCATGCGTCACTTCCAGATAACCGGTATAGTCGAATGTCCCGGTACTTCCTGCAGTCACCTCATACACGCGCGAATTTGCCGGCAATTGCCGCCCGTTGATGAATATCGACGGTCGCTGCGTGGTATCGACAGCCGCAAGCACGATGTTGGCAGAGTATTTTCCGCCGCGCATCACCAACCGCGAATTAGGAATCACGAAAGCGTCAAGCTGGTTGACCCTGACATCGCCGGCATCCACATTGTTGAGCAGCGTGGAAAGAGCCTCGCCTTCAGCAAACAGCACGTCGTTCTGTATCTTGGCAAGCAGCGTGACCGCCGCCACTACCGGCATATTCTCGAACATGCCTATTTCCCACGGAGTCTTCACCAACGTGCCTTTATGAACTATGGGGTCAGTAGAAAGCGCCTTATATATCGAATTACGCTTCGTGGTGTCGTCCACCAGCCCGCAGATATAATTCTTATAATTTGCCATATCGCCCTGCAACCGCTTTCCGTTGCCGAATGTAAGCATTATTTTGGCTGCCGATTCCAGATTGTCCTGGCTATGTATGTTCTCCAAATCGGCATCGTCGCCATCAGCATCCCTCACAATCGCAAGTTTCAATGAATCGATATAGGCATAGAGCTTCATCGTGCGTATGCGCACATCGGTAGCTCTGTCATACCACACCTTGCCTTTCTGCGGATTCTGCTGCGCGAAATCCTCCAGCTGCTGATAAAGCGCGGTGTTGCGGTCGCTCACGGTACGGTTGGTGCGCACAAGCCCGTCCTCCACGAGGTTGAAGCCGTTGAGCACATCGCTCGACACATTGAGCGCAAGCATCGCCGTCAGGACGATATACATAAGATTAATCATCTTCTGACGGGGGGACATCCGCCCTATATTGTTACTCGCTGCCATTCTGTTTCAGTTTCTCCTATATATTTTAATCAGAACAGATGTTTAAAAATCAAATTCCTGCAGGCTTGGCATCATCTTCCGCAGTTTCGTCCTGCACCTTGGCCTGCTGCGGCTCCGTCGGCTGCACGGCAGGCGCCGTGCCCATCGCCGGGTGATACATATTGATGGTCATGGCCGTGATCATCTTGGCATATACCGAATTAAGCTGCTGCATATACTGCGCCATCTTCTGCGTTTCCTCGCAATAGCGGTTGCTCTCGGCAGCCGAACGCTCATACATGCCGCTTATGTCCTTCAGCCCCTTGTTCACCTTGTCGATATTGTCAAGCTGCGACGATATGCTCTTCAGCTGTATTTCGTATATGGTGTTCAAGCCGGCGATATTGCGGTTCAGGCTTGTCATCTGCTCCACATATCCTGCAGAGCTTTCCGTTATGTTGTCGGAATTGTCGGTTATCGCACGGTAGCTTTCAAGCAGCACATTTGACACGTTGTTGAGCGCCTCTGTGGTCTCTTTCAGCTTCTCCATCTGCTCGGATATGGCAGAAAGTTGCTCCATATATTTTTCAGTAACGGTTGACACGTTCTGCACACCGGGCATCTCGCCGCCGGCATATATCACCCCACCGGCAACACCGCCGCCAGACACATTTCCGCCAGCACCGCCTTCGGCATTAGCGCCACCGACGGCACCGCCACCAATTATGACCGAGCCACCGCCATTGCCGCCGTTGAATTCCGGACGGTCTTCCGGATTCTTAGAGGCAAGCACAGGGAACACTTCTTCCCAATGATACTCTTTCGGCGGACGGTCGAAAGCCGTGAGCACGAACATCAGCACCTCTGTTCCCATACCTATGGAAAGCAAGGCATTACCGCCCGGAAGGTGCAGAATCTTGAACAGAGCGCCCCAAATCACGACCGCGGCACCGATACTATAGGCGAAATTGAAGAAACGCTGCCCCTTCTCGCCTGAAAGGAACACTGTAATTCTATTCTTATATCTTTTATATTTGCCCATAACACAGCAATTTTATATTGTCAGAATAATTTTTATTTCTTCTTGCCTTTCACAAATCCGACCTGCGTACGCACGCAACGGAATCCGATATACGACCGCTGCTCATTCTGATATTCCCATTGGCGCAAATCGGCGCGCACATTATGGGCAATATCTTTCCACGAACCTCCGCGCACCACCTTGCGCTTCATGCGGTAAGGGTCTTCCTTAGCGGCATTGTAGCGGTATTCAGGGTTGATGTCGCTCGTCAGCTGATCGATGCTCTCTGTGTAGGCGGTCGATGTCCATTCGCTCACGTTACCCGCCATATCATAAATTCCGAAATCATTCGGGTCGTAAGTTCCTACTCTTGACGTTATCAGGTTGCCATCCTTTATATAATTGCCGTCACCCGGTTTAAGGTTGGCATAGAAACAGCCGTCGTCGGAAATCGGGAAGTCGCCTGCCCACGGATATTTGTTGGCATCGTTACCGGCACGCGCGGCATACTCCCATTCCGCCTCCGTCGGCAGACGGTAAGGCTCGATATACACGCCTTGCCTTCCAAGCGAGCGTTTCAGGAAATCAGTACGCCATTTTGCAAATGCAGTGGCCTGCTCCCAGCTTACACCGACAACCGGATAGTCGCCATAGCCCGGATGCGAGAAATACATCCTCGTGTAAGGCTCGTTATAGGCGTTCTCAAAATCATTAATCCACGCCGTAGTGTCGGGATAGACGTTGACTATGTAAGTGTTGAGGAAATCATAATCGCCTGACAGTTGCCGGGTGATTGTCTCACGCACAATCTCTCCGTTGTCATTGAGATAAGCCGTGTCCTTCGAAATCATCGGCAACTCTTCCGACGGGGTGATGTCGGTGTTGTAGTTGCGGCGAGCCGGGTCAAGACGGTTCTTGCGCTTAGCAGCCTCCGTCAGATTGAACACCTCATAACGATAGTTCATCTGCGTGTAGTCAAGCTCCATAACGCCGGTAATCGGGTTACGGCGGTAAACGCTCGATATTGCCCGCTGCTCGTCCTCTGTCGGGTTACGCCACGGAATAGGTTTCTTCCAATTAAGATAAGGAGTGATGGGGTTGCCCTCGTCGTCCTCCTCAATCTTGTATTCCTCGTCGCCGCCATATGCGGGGTCGGCAAGGCGCTCACGGATAATGGAATCACGCACCCAGAACACGAATTGCTTGTATTTAGCATTAGTTATCTCCGTCTCGTCCATCCAGAACGATTCAACCGACATTCCGTCAGGAGCTGCCTTTATCCCCCACACGCTGTCGTTCTCAGCCGGACCGGTCTTCATCGAGCCGCGGTCAACAAGCACCATCCCGTAAGGAGTCGGCTCTCCGTAAGCCGTGCCGTGAATGCCCGTCACTTCGCCGCCGTCGCTTCCCATCGACGATTTCGATGAAAAGGCGCACGAAGTTGCCAGCAAGCCGGTCGCGATATAAATTGCAATTTTTTTCATATCTTACATTATACGAATACTCTTATGTTTGTTTTTATTCTTGCCTGACATATTCAGTTTCACGTTGTATCCCACAAGCACCTCGTGGCTTCCGCTGCTCGCCTTGTTGATTGCCGTCAACGGGTAATCGTAGCTGTAGCCGACGAAGAAGTTCTTGTACTCAGCCCCCACCTGAATCGAGACAGCATCGTTGTAACGGTATGCCACCCCGCCGGAAAGAAACTTCTTATAGCGCAGGCGTGCCGTCAATTCCGGTTGCACCATATTGAAATCCGTGCGCACCATAAACGACGGCTGTATTTCAAATAACGTGTTTTTTATCGGAATATTGCTACCACCCATAAAATAAAACATTCTGCCTGCCTGAGATTCATACAAAGTCTCCGATGTGCCCTCCTCCGTATTCAGCGACACGGTAGGCTCCATCACGTGAGTGGCAGAGATTCCCGCCCAAAACCATTTATGCGTGTAATGCACTCCGACATTCATATCGAAAGCCGTGCCGTGAAGGTCTTCCATCGGTATGGCGTCATCATTCTCCTCATGATAATCGTCGTCTGTCGGGATATGCACTTCCGTGCCCTTGAACTGCTGGTCGAACATCCCGAACTGCGCCCCGACACTCAGCACCCCGCCGAACAGATTTATCTTATACGATATTTGCGCACCGATATTAAGGTTGGAAAACAATCCGAGGCTTTCCTGCTGCAACACCAACCCCACCCCGATGCGTTTCTTAAGAATTTTCACAGGCATGTCGGCCGCCGCAACGAACGATACCGGCGCATTAGGGATACCAACCCACTGAAGCTTCGTGCCGCCCATAATGTGGATATAGTCGATTGTTCCTGTAGCGGCAGGATTATAGTAAGAAGGCAATGCCCAATATTGCGACAACTGGGAGTCAACCTGCGCGCCGGCAGGCACCGCAAACGCTATGGCAACGGCAATTGCCGCAAGAATCCTTGATAATATTCCAAGCCTCGCCTTTCTCATTCAAAATAAAATGTAAACACAACCATATTCGAGACAGCCTTGTCCAATGAATTCGTATATTTCAGTTTCTCAGGATCTTCGGCAAGGTCCGGACGGTCCTTTTGCAACAAGTTGCGCAATCCGAAACAAAACTTCACCTCAGGAATGAACTTAAAAAACGGCACATACACATCAAGCCCGAAACCAACAGTGGCATACAGGTCGGTATTGCTCAGCTGCAGCAATTCCCCTTCTTTCTTCTTCGATACGTCAAACGCCGCCATCACCCCTGCCGTGACATAAGGACGGACATTGTGGTAGCGGGTTGCCGACATTTTCAGGTCAACAGGCACAACCACGCTGCTATTCTTTATGTTCTGCTTCTCTATAGTGCCGTTGGTAGCGTCACGGAAAGTGACCGTCTTGCTGCCGAAATACATTCCCGGCGAAACACGCAAGTTGAAATGCTCAGCAAGACGCAAGTCACCGAGGATGTTGACACAAAATCCCGGCTGCAATCCGGTGACATCAGCAAACCACGCCTCTCCGTTGTCGGTCACATACCCATTGTGCGTCAACCATAAGTTCTGATTATGAAATCCTACGGAAAAGCCGTAATGCAACCGCTTCATATCTGCATACGGACGGTTGAGCACCTTGTCGTTGTCCTGAGCGGCGGCAAGGAGCGACGATGCCATCAGAAGCACCGGCAATATGTAGGCACGAAACAATTTCATATATGCTTTTAACGTAAAAACCGCCGCGTTATTGCAGAGGTCGCCAAAATTACATAATTTTGGAAAGTTAATGAGCTAAACTGACGCGCAAATGAAAAATAACGACTGGAAACAGCAACTAAGCATCGTATATTCCACAAATCCCGATTTCGGGAAAGAAGACACCGAAGAAGAACAGGAAACCGCTTTGCCGCCATCGGAACAACGGCTTAAAATCCTTTTAGACAAGAAAAACCGCAAAGGGAAAGAAGCCACGATCATAACAGGATTCATCGGCAGCGACAACGATTTGAAAGAGCTGGCACGCAAGCTCAAGACAAAATGCGGCACCGGCGGATCGGCTCGTGGCGGAGAAATATTGATACAGGGCGACATGCGACAGAAAGTAAAGGAAATCCTTGAGGCAGAAGGCTACAACGCACGTATAATCTGAGAAAGCCATTCATCATTATGATTACGGTATATAAGGCATCGGCAGGGTCAGGCAAGACATACAATCTGGTAAAGGAATATCTAAAGCTGCTACTCGGATGCAAAAATGAGGACGGCACATATTCGCTTGACCGCAACCCCGACGACAACCACGCCGGTATCCTTGCCATTACGTTCACCAACAAGGCGACGGAAGAAATGAAGCGGAGAATAATCGCAGAGCTCGACACTTTGGGGAATTCCGCATCCGACAGCCCATATGCAGATGAATTATGCACCGTGCTCAACACAACAAAGCCTGAGCTGCAGGCATCTGCAAAGAAAGCGCTGGGGCAACTGCTGCACGACTACAACAACTTCAACGTCAGCACCATCGACGCATTTTTCCAGATGATTCTCCGCACCTTCGCCTACGAAGTAGAGCTGTCGGGAAACTATAATATCGAACTCAACGATGAGTATGCAATAGCTGTCGGCATAAGCAACCTCAAACAGGAATTGCACGAATCAGGCACCACGGAGAAGGCCAGGGCATTACGGCAATGGCTGATTGAATTTATGAAAGCGCGCATCGACGAAGGGAAATCGTGGGATGTGTTCCGCGCTCCTGCCGGAAACACGCAGGACACCAATCTCTACTCATTTGCCCGCGACTTGTCGAAAGAGACGGTAAAGCGCAATATCGACAAGCTCATAGAATACCTCGACGACAAGAGCAGAATCAATGATTTCAAATCAGCATTACAAAAATCAATAGCGCTCAACAATGACAGAATCAATAAAGCGTGCGCCGATTTCAATCAAATCACCAAAGGATTGAGCGACGATGTGTTCTCTTATAATTTCAACAAAAAATTCACAGGCAACCTCACATCCGAGCAAACCGGCAAAATATGCGACAAGCAAGGGAAAGCTGAAAAATGGTTCAAGAAAAAGCATTTAGGCTCCATTCCCTACAGCATAATCGAAGGCATCGACAGATGCATCGCACGCATAGGAGAAGCCGCACAGGCAATAGAATCGTGCAATATGATTCTGTCAAAATTGTATTTTCTCGGTTTGCTTGGCGACATAAGCGCCAGCATCATCGACTTTACAAAAGAGAACAATGTGGTGATGCTTTCCGACACCAACGAGATTTTGAAGAAAATCATTGGCGAGAACGACACTCCATTTGTGTATGAACGCGTCGGATTACGCCTGAGACATTTCCTTATCGATGAATTCCAGGACACATCGGAAATGCAGTGGGAGAACCTGAAACCGTTGGTAAGAAACAGTCTGAGCACCGGTAACGACAACCTGATAATCGGCGACGTGAAGCAAAGCATCTACCGGTTCCGCAATTCCGACCCTTCGATATTAAAAGACAAGATTTACACGACGTTCCGAAAAGAAGAAATTACCGACATAGGCGGGTCGCTGAAAGAGAACACCAATTGGCGCAGCGCAAAAAACATAGTGAGATGGAACAACACCTGCTTCACTCTGCTTGCCAGAAAGCTCGGAATGAGCGATATCTACAGCAATGTGGTGCAGCAGGTAGCACCGAAGAACAGAGACAAAAACGGGCACGTGCGTTTCGAATGGATTGCTTCCGACAAAGACACCGGCTATAAGGATGTGATTCTCGACAAAGTCGTCAACGACATAAGGTCGATGCTTTCGCGCGGCTACAAGCAAAACGACATCGCCATCCTTGTAAACCGCAAATCGGAAGGACAGTCCGTGATTGAGAAATTGCTTGCCGACGGACGGGCGAAAGCCGATGACGAACGCATCAACGTCGTCTCGGAAGAATCGCTCATAATACGCAAGTCACCGGCCGTGAAAATCATCATCGCCATGCTTTCCGCCTTGGATTGCCAGAGCAATTATGGCAACCACAATTCCGATGACAGGCAAAAAAGCCTTGCCCTGATAATCAAGCGCATCCAACGCAACATAAGCAATGGCAGAAACGCAACCGAAGCCATAGCCGAAGCCATAGGAAATGACGAACGAATCGACAAGGACACCCTCTTCGGAGGAGAAACGCCCACAAGCATTGCCATGACTGTGGAAAGAATCATACAGACACAGCTTTCCGACACATTGAGAAAAAGCCAGACTCCTTTCATACAGACATTTCAAGACATAGTCACCGATTTTGAGAGCCGTTATGGCTCCGACCTTCATCAATTCCTGAAATTCTGGGAGAGTACAGGGAAAAACACGACGATATCGTCACCCGACAACATCGAGGCTGTCAACATCATGACAATCCACAAATCGAAAGGTCTGGAATTCCCGTGCGTAATAATCCCGTTCTGCAATTGGGATTTCGAGCAAAACACCCAATTGGAATGGATCGAATCCGACAAAATATCGATAACAGGCATTCCACAAGAGCTTTTTCCACCGATAATACCCGTAACAAGGTCAAAGAACCCGAAAGATACTGCATTCAAGGATGTTTTCGAGGAGATGGGACGTGACGCAAGACTTGACACTCTCAACAAGACATACGTGGCATTCACGCGGGCAGGTGAAGAAATGATAGCCTATATCCCGGAAGACAAGAAAGGCGACTTAGGCACTGTTCTGGAAGAAATCGCACAGGCACGGCAGGACGATATCGACAATGCCGCTTCGCTTTATGGCGAGGAAATATCAGAAGAGTTGCTTGTCCCAGGCGATTTTTATAGCGGGACTGTTCTTGAAATAGGCAAACAGACCATACCACAGAAAAAAGATGACAATGAAGGGGCAGAACGCCGCTGGATGCCCGGATATGAAACCGGAGGCAAGACCGGACTATGGAAATTCGATGTGCCCGATATGGTGACCGAACGCCGCGAATCGCCGAAATTCAAAGGGGTGATGATGCACCGGATAATGTGCCGGATAAAAACGTCAGACGATGTTGGCAACGCGATTAAATTTTTCCGGACAAAAGGGATGATAACCGGAGAAGAGGCTGAAGAATTCGGCAAAATCATTCGCCATGGAATCAGCAGTCCGGAAGCGGCTGAATGGTTCGCTCCCGGCAACCGCGTAATAAGCGAGCGCCCGATGATTAACGGCAAAGGCAACGTCTATCGTCCGGACCGCATAGTCGTCACTCCCGAAGGCAAAACCATCGTAATCGACTATAAATTCGGAGAGAAAGAGGACAGTCGCTATCTGCGGCAAGTGAGAAACTATATGGAAATAATCGGAAGTTGCGGATTCGACAACCCGGAAGGCTACGTGTGGTACATACCGGAAAACATCATACGCAAAGTGTCTCTGTCTTGAATTCAAATGAAAAAAATGGCTGTCAGGCTTGTGAAATGAGATGTTTTTCATTAAAATGCTCGTATGTTAAAAGAATTGTTGTAATTTTGCGCTGCATTTTATCAAATCAATAACAAATCATTAATAATGAACAAATATTCTGCACTCCTGTTAGCCATAATGACGGCTGTGACGGCAAACGCCGAACAAATCACAGAATCGCAAGCTGCCGCCATAGCAAGAAAATATATGCCGGAAACTTCCGGAAAGAAAATGGCACGCGCCAAAAGCACCAATGCAAGCAATGGCGCAACAGCTCCTTATTATGTGTTCAACTTCGGCAATAACGAGGGATTCGTGGTCGTTTCCGGCGATGACAGTCTCACGGAACTGATAGGCTATTCCGACAAAGGAACTTTCTCCACGGAAAATATGCCGCAAAATTTGCGCAGCTATTTCGCCACTTACTCCGAGTATGTGGAGAAAGTGCAAAGCGGAGAAGCGAAACCCATAAGACGCGCTTCCGAAGTAGGCACTCCGGTAGTTGACGTACTGCTCAAGACCGAATGGAATCAGGACGAGCCGTTCAACCGTCTGTGCCCGGCATGGTATAAGAACGAAAACGAGATTCTGCCCACCGGCTGCGTTGCAACCGCTCTTGCACAGGTGATGAACTACTATGAATATCCAGCCACAGGAAAAGGCAGCAATGGATACGCCTACGTACAGGACTACACCAATTTTATGGAAAGCTATTTCGAGGTTTACACCGATTTCAGCCAATCCACATACGACTGGGACAATATGCTCGACAAATACGAACGCTATTACGACACCAATAACAATATAGTCAACGAATACACCGACGAGCAGGCTGAAGCCGTGGCATTGCTGATGAAGGACTGTGGCGCGGCCGTACTGATGAGCTACGCTCCCAATGGTAGCGGAGCCTTGGATTACGACATCCCTTATGGTGTAGCCACATATTTTGGCTATAACTCAGAAATATTCAAACGCGGAGCAATGACCGACACGCAATTTCTTGATAAAATCAAGAAAGAGCTCGACAGTGGGAAGCCGTTGGTGTTCTGCGGAACAGGTAACCTGGGAGGACACTGCTTTGTGGCCGACGGCTACGACAGCAACGACCTGCTCCACATCAACTGGGGATGGGGAGGATTGTCAGACGGATGGTTCGACATCAACGTAATGGACCCATATGAGCTGGGTATCGGCGGCGGTGGCGGCGGTTTCGTCTATAACCAGTCGGTGACCACAATGGAGCCTGACTCTGACGGAGATGGATTCTACGGAAATTCCCCTTTGATCTACTCTTCAAACAACAGCTATCAGACATTCGTACGCGCCGACAAGGAATCGCTTGTAAAAGGCGACAATCTGACCATAGAAGTCAGCGGTATAGGCAATTCTTCCTCATATGATTATGAAGGCAACGTAGCAGTAGCGGTATTCGACCGTCAAGGCAACCGTGTAGCCGAGCCTGAAAATACCGCTCCCTTGAATTTATCGACAATGACCGCCGTTTTCAACCAAAAATTCGAAGTGCAAAGCGAGCTTGAAAATCTTGAAGACGGAGAATATATGATTTATCCGGTAACTAAAGAGTCACGCGACGGATATTTCTTCGACTGGATGCGTGTGGTTGACGCCGACAGGGTATTCCTGACTGTGGAAGGCGACGACATCACCGTAGGCGAGCCGGTTTACGACATCATTTTGACGGCTATCGACGGGTCTGCTACGGAAGTGCCGCAAGGAGGAAACATCATTATAACGGCAACACTTTCCAACACATCCGGAGAGACTGCCACCGGAAGCATCGGATTCTTGATTACTGAAACCGAGACCAACAGGAAGAAAATGAAAAAATCCGCTGACTTTACCGCATACGGAGACGGAGAGACAACTGCAAGTGCTGACTTTACTATCGGAAGCACTTTCGAAATAGGGAAAAGCTATACTATAAGCATCGACGGCGCAAATTTCACAGGTTTGCCATTCGAAATGACCATGCCTGAGGATATTTCATTCACATTCACAGTGACCGATCAGGCCGGCGTGGGAAACATCGACAGCGACGCTGTAAGAATCTATCCGAATCCGGTTGCCGATATGCTGCACATCGATTCTCCGGAAGCTGTGAAGTCAATACAGGTATATGGAACAGACGGCAAATTGGTGAAATCAGCTGACAACACAATGAGCATCGACCTTTCCGACTGCCCGGCAGGATACTATATAGTAATAATCGACACTGATGGCACAAGCATAAGGAAAGCCGTAGTGAAACGATAATACCTGCCCCCTGAAAAATCCACAGCCGCGCTTGTTCTGTCAAACCAGACAAGCGCGGCTGTTTTTTCTTTGTAATTCAGATAGTTTTTCAATATTCACCATTGCCCATATCCGGTATATAGGAATTAAGCCAATCGGCGAACCTGTTCCACTCGAAAGGATGCGAATTCGCCCACTTGCTCAAAGCCGGAGCGTCGTAGCCCATCGTAACGAAATGGTTGTATGCCTCCTCATGCCCCGAAGTCCTTACGGCAAGCAGATGCTTGACATACGGATTCCGATAAATGGAGAACACGCTGTCGGTAGCAAGCTTATCAACATACGCCTTCCGCACCTTGCACATATTTTCAGCGTTGATTTCCTTTATCCCCGCATCAGCTACAGACATAGCCATACACATCTCATAGCCTACCAAATCGAACCGCTTCAATGAAACGATAGTGTTTTCTTCCGTATCGGTACTTATCGTGTCAGAAGCAAACACCAACGAAATGCCTTCGCCTTCAAATGTAATACAACGCTTGCAGGCATCCATCATCAGCCGTGACATCTCCTTTATCCGCTCGCCGTTCTGACGCTCCATCGCCATATACATCTCGCCATAAATCATTCCCCACGCAAGATAGTCGGACTGAAGAAAGAGCGATGCCGCACGGAAATAGCACGGAGAATACAGAGGGTTGGCCTTTATGCCTTGCAGGCAATAATCGAGCGACTTGTTATAGTCTTCATCTTTCAAAGCCAAGACAGACAG
Source organism: Candidatus Limisoma faecipullorum (assembly GCA_017694955.1). Taxonomy (GTDB): domain Bacteria; phylum Bacteroidota; class Bacteroidia; order Bacteroidales; family Muribaculaceae; genus Limisoma; species Limisoma faecipullorum. The sequence goes on along the minus strand of JADIMC010000010.1, from coordinate 2,294 downwards.
TTCATTGAGAAGCATAGCACTGCGAGGAAATTTTTCCAGCCCCTTTTTATAAACTTCCCCGGCTTTTTCCGGCTGACCGTTCATATCGTAGGAATTACCGAGCATCCCATATACTTGCTCGTTATAATTCCACTTTCCGACAATTTTAGAGAACTCCTCTATCGCACGTGGCATATTATCATTGATATAATGCGCATAACCGAGCTCGTAGCGTGCCACCATATTAGTGGAATCCTTTTCAAGCACACCGTTGAGCACGGAAATGGCGGTACCAACCGCTCCGTTGTCCATCAGGGCAACGGCCCGCTCTATCAGTTCGTCGCTGCTCCGGCTGTCACCCTCTATCTGCCGGGCCATACCGGCAAGACTGCAAGCCAAAGCTAAAATAACAGCAAGAAAAGTTCTCATAATCTCAGAATATGGTTTGGAAAATAAAGTCTATTCGTAGATAGTGGTATCTTCTATTCCGGCGTCACGCAAAGCCTCGATACGCTCACGGCACGTTCCGCATTTGCCGCAATGCTTCACCCCGCCCTTATAGCAGGAATATGTCTCTGAATAGTCGATACCGAGACGCTTGCCATGGCGCGCTATTTCTGTTTTCGTTATTGATGTATAAGGAGCTATTATGGTGATGCCGTCATACGTGCCGTTGCGCATCGCCTCCGACATAGCGTCGATAAACCCAGCGCGGCAATCGGGATAGATTGCGTGATCGCCGTAGTGGTTGGCAATCATCACGTGCTTCAGTCCGTAGCTCTCTGCCAATCCGCAGGCTACCGACAGCATAATGCCGTTGCGGAACGGCACGACGGTGGAACGCATATTCTCGTCGTCGTAATTGCCCTCCGGTATGGCATCCGCCCCTTCGAGCAACGAACTTTTGAAATATTCGCCCATAAAGCCGAGCGGTATTATTATGTGGCGTATCCCCAGCCGCGAGCAATGCAGCCGGGCGCATTCCGCCTCGCGGCGGTTGTGGTTCGACCCATAGTCGAAAGTCACGGCCAACGCTATCCGCTCCTTATATTCATAGAGCAGCGTCACCGAATCCATACCCCCGGAAAGCACTATAATAGAGTCTTTTTCAATCATATAAAATAAAAATTCTTGTATTTATTAAACTTTGCACTACATACAGTGCAAAAAACACGAATTATTGCACTGCATACAAAGCAATACACCTTTAACCGGCGAAATAATCAGAAATTATTGATAAAATTAGCCATCAGCCGCTGGCGTTTCATCTCCTGATGCTCACTGTCGGCATAGTTGGCAAAAGGCAATATGGCAATCCCGCCGCGCGGAGTGAATATGCCCCGCACTTCAAGGTAGCGCGGATTCATAAGCCGCACAAGGTCTTTCATTATGATATTGACACAATCCTCGTGGAAGTCGCCGTGGTTGCGGAAACTGAAAAGATAGAGCTTCAGGCTCTTGCTCTCCACCATATCCTCACGGGGAATGTAGCTTATTATTATTTTGGCGAAATCCGGTTGGCCGGTCTTCGGGCAAAGGCTCGTGAACTCAGGGCATGTGAACGTCACGAGATATTCGTTGTCCTGATGCTTGTTCTTGAATGTTTCAAGCACCTCCGGAGCATACTGGTCCGGATAGCGTGTGGCGGTGTTGCCCAAAAGGGTAACGCCTTTCAATTCCGATTCTGTTCTTGACATCTATTTTCTACATTAAATATATGTTATGCCTGCGGCATTCTTCTATTTGTTCTTCCGGCCATACACTGGCTTGTACCTCGCCGATGTGCGCTTTTTGGAGCAGGAACATGCACAGACGGCTCTGTCCGATTCCGCCGCCGATGGAATATGGCAGTTCCCCTGCAAGCAACGAGCGGTGGAATGGCAATGCGGCACGCTCCTCGCATCCCCGCGCTCTCAATTGCTCCATCAGCGATTCCGCGCTGACACGTATGCCCATCGACGACAGCTCAAAAGGAATCCGCAACACGGGATTCCACAGCAATATGTCGCCGTTAAGCCCGCGGTAACCGGCACTATTGGGCGTAATCCAGTCGTCATAGTCGGGAGCGCGTCCGTCGTGGGGCTTTCCGTCCGACAATTCCGCACCGATTCCGACGATGAACACCGCTCCGTATTTGCGGGCAATTTCTGCCTCACGTTGTTTTGGAGAGAGCGACGGATAAAGTTGCAGCAATTCTTCAGAATGCACCACCGCAATGTCATCAGGAAGCACAGGAGTGATATGCGGGAACCGCTCATACACCATCTGCTCCGTTTCTTTCAGCGCGGCATAAATCTTGCGCACGACAGCCACAA
>JADIMC010000117.1 GCA_017694955.1 Candidatus Limisoma faecipullorum | reverse complement strand
GCCTGCCAGCGCGCGCTCGACGAGAATGTTGCCGACTTGCAGAAGAAGTACGAGCAGTTCAAGATAAAGGCTCCTATTGTGAGCGTAGAGCCTGATATAAAGGTGCAGATAGGCTTGAAGGAAGGAATTTCGGAAGATTCGAAATTCGAAGTGCTCGAAGCGCAGGAGAAGGACGGGCGTGTCGTCTATAAGCGTGTCGGCACAGTGCGCCCTGTCAAAGGCAAAATCTGGGACAACCGCTTCATGGCCGTCGAAGAGCAGGCCTATGGCGCGGATTTCGGAGCGACAACGTTCAAGAAAGAGAGCGGCGGCGATTTCTATCCCGGACTCCTTATCCGAGAAATAAAATAGCATCATCCGCATATTTAACAACCGTATGCAACTTTATCAGCTAAATCGAATGAAACCATTTGAATCGTCTGCAATTTTGAGTAAATTTGCGAATACAGAAGAATTTATAATTCCAAATTACCACGATATGAAACCGTTTTTCAAAACACTGCTCATAGGATTGCTATTCCTGCTATGCCTTCCTTCCGCTGCATCGGCGGGAGTAGTGGTTGCAAGAGGCTCATATTCCGACGGCATCATTCATGACCCTACCCATACATACGATGCATTCCTCGAATTTGTAAAGACCAATCCAGAAACTAAAGAAGGTCAAGCAGATTCTGTATTTGTATATTACACACGGAGACTAAGCGGCTCTAAGAACATAAATGGCAAAAAAGTCAATTACACATACACGCAACTGCGCTCAGTATGGATTGACACTCTATTGATAATGAACACATTGACTAAATATAACGTAATGCGCGACGGTGTGCTGATTGGCGATTCCATAAAAATCGAATCAAGATATGCCATAAAAGGCAAGTGGATGCTTATGGAATTTGACTACAAATACTCCGACGGCACACCGATGGACGAACCTACATACAAGCGTACAGCTTATGATTATATCGTGATTTCCAAGCCATTCTTTGACGATTTACGCATAACGGGAGCGGATGAATGGAAAGTTGTCGAGACCAATAGAGAAGAAGAAAATCTGTTCTTCGACACCATAAACACTGTGGGTCCCGACAGTTGCTTCACCTATCCGCTCGGTCAGTCGAGAAAAGTAAGAGTGTATGTAGCGGCAGATTCCATGACAGTTTCCATCCTTGAAAAAGCAAGAATCGCAGAACAATATGTATTCAGCACGAAAGGATACAAGTCCGGCGAGGGAAATGTAGTCTATAATTATGATGACAATAACAAATTCCGTTGGAATATGGCCATCTACCCCATCAATTCCGACAACCGCCGTATGCTTTTCTACAAATCTTCTGCCGGCTGCATGCTAGCAATATGCGACAAAAAGGGCAACATAATCTGGAAAAGCAGCATTTCCACCGATTTTGAGAGGTGTATTAATTTGGCAAAAGTGCGCAACATCCTGAAAGAATCTGCCAGCTTTGACAGCTTGTTCTGGATGTTTTAAACGCCCCATCGCACCCACAAAGGCTTTTCTATGTGAAAAGGCAATGACATGGGACATAAAAGCTGTCCGCAATGGCTGTTTTTATGGACGGAGGCAATTTTATTGCTAAAAACAGCATACCTTATACAAAATTCACTACCTTTGTAGAACAAGTATATTCACATTTTAAATCATACATTATGTCTTTTCCTATAATGACAGCAGAACAAGCCGCTGAATTCGTCCGCAACGGCGATACTGTAACCTTCTCAGGCTTCACGGCGGCAGGTACACCGAAAGTGGTGGCACCGGCAATAGCGGCCAAGGCACGGAAAGAGCATGAGGCCGGAAAGGAATTCAAAATAAACGTGTTTACCGGCGCATCGACCAACGACTACATCGACGGCGAGCTGAGCCGTGCAAAAGCGGTCAATGTCCGCACTCCTTACCAATCGTGCAAAGACACGCGCAACGCGCTCAACAACCACGAGATCCATTACTTCGACCTTCATCTGTCGCAGCTTGCGCAGAATATGCGCTACGGCTTTTTCGGCAAAGTCGACTTTGCAATAATCGAGGCAGCCGAAGTAAACGATGACGGAGAAATACTGCTCGGAGCCGGAATCGGCAATATTCCTACCTTCGCGCATCTTGCCGACAAGATAATAATAGAGCTCAACGAGCATATCCCGGCGGCTATCCGCGGCTTGCACGACATCTACGTGCCCGCCGACCCTCCATACCGCCGCGAGATACCTATCTATAAGCCGTCCGACCGTATCGGTTCGACAGTCCTTAAGGTTGACCCGAAAAAAATCATAGGCGTAGTGCATTCATCGAGCAGCGACCATGTGCACGGATTCGCGCCAATCGACGAAACCACGATGCGCATCGGCGAGAACGTGTGCAAGTTCCTTGCCGGAGAACTCCGTGCCGGACGCATACCGAAAGGATTCCTGCCGTTGCAGTCGGGAGTGGGCAACATAGCCAACGCCGTGCTCCACGGATTGGAGACAAGCTCAGAAATCCCGCAATTCGAAATGTACACCGAAGTGATTCAAGACGCGGTAATCGACTTGATGGAGAAAGGCAAATGCCGCTTCGCCAGCACCTGCGCGCTGACATTCTCCGACGAGACAATGGACCGCTTCTTCGGCAACATCGGATTCTTCCGCGACAAGGTGCTCATCCGTCCGGGAGAAATATCCAACAATCCGGAAATCATACGCCGCCTCGGCCTCATCACCATGAACACAGCTCTTGAAGCTGACATTTTCGGTAATGTCAACTCCACGCATGTGACAGGCACGAAGATGATGAACGGAATCGGCGGTTCAGGCGACTTCACACGCAACGCCTATATTTCGATTTTCAGCTGCCCGTCAATAACCAAGGAAGGAAAAATCAGCACCATCGTACCGATGGTTTCCCACCTCGACCACAGCGAGCATTCAGTAGCCGTGCTGATTACCGACCAAGGCATTGCAGACCTCCGCGGAAAAGACCCGGAAGAAAAAGCTCACCTTATCATCGAGAATTGCGCACATCCGGCATACCGCCAGTTGCTGCGCGACTATCTGAAGCTGAGCAAGGGCGGACATACGCCGCACTGCCTGCGCGCCGCTTTCGGATTCCACGAGGAATTCATGAAGTCGGGCGATATGTCGAAGACCGACTGGTCGGCATACTGCTGATAAAAAAGAAAGCAAAACAACATATAGCCGTCGCTGCTGGCAGTGGCGGCTATTTTTATTTATATAATTAATTATTAGCGCGCTTTTCGCGCTCCTCGCGCACGAGCAGCAACAATTCTTCCTTGACGATTGACGGCAATTCTATCCCGCGCAACTGCAACGACCGTGCCCAGCCGGCTATGTCTTCAGGCAACAGCGTGAGAAGCACGTCGCGGAACTGCTCTATCTGCCCATCGGTATAAGCGTCGGGCGCAATGCCGGCATACTCGTCCAGCTCCTCGTCGTCGTAATAGACTATTTCTGTCGAAACGCCTCGCAGCAATGAATCTTTCTCGCACGTGATATGCATCCCGCAACATTCGGATTCCGCCTGTTGTCCCGCTTCTTCATCGCCAGCATCAAGTTGCGGTGAAGGATTCCTACGTTCGCGAGCCTCGCCTATGCGGTGGAAAACATACAATATCACACCTGCCGCCACTGTAACCGCCAATATTATCAACGCACCTTTCATAGCCTTTCCTCCATTCTGAATCCTGCTTGCCGTAAATCGTCCCAAAATCCCGGATACGACTTGCTCACCACCCCGGCATCCTCGATAACCAAACCCGGAAACCGCACTGCCGCCGGAGCAAATGCCATAGCCATACGGTGGTCCTTATATGTGGCTATTTGCGGGCAGGCCACATAATCGCCCTTTGCGCCATCCCACTGCAAGGCATCACGGTCGCCGGAAGCGGCATGCAAGCGGTAGCCCAACTTATCCAGTTCTGTCTGCAAGGCCAAAAAGCGGTCGGTCTCCTTTATCCGCAACGTGCGCAATCCGCTTATGCGGAACTTAACGCCGAGCAGACAAGCCGTAACCACAACGGTCTGCGCCAAGTCGGGACAATCGGAAAGGTCAAGTTGAAAATCATCAGAAAGCAGCGACTTGTCATAGCCAAGGACAACTCCACCATCGTCGAACCGCGTCGTAACACCGAAGTTGCGGAAATATTCCGCCACACGGCTGTCGCCCTGAAGGCTATCCTTACAAAGTCCTTTCAGACGCACTTCCAATTCTGGTACAAGAGCCTTAATCTCGTACCAATAGCTTGCCGCCGACCAGTCGCTCTCCACAGTCATTTCGGCTTTGCGATAGCCACCTTCAACTACCTTGACAAAATCGTCACCGGTCTCCACCTCCGCACCGAATTGCCGCATAATAGAGGCGGTCATCTCTATGTAAGGGCGAGAGATGAATCCGTTTGGAGAAACGAGTGAAAGCCCGCCGGTGACGTACGGTCCTATCATCATCAAAGCTGATATATATTGTGAGCTTATGTCGCCTCTTATCTGAATCTCACGACCTTGTGAGGACAACTTTTTCCCAAGAATATGCAACGGCAGGCAACCGCTGCCGTCTCCACCCGGAGGAATAACATGAGTTATCGTCGCCCCAAGTCTGAATAAAACGCCAGTGAGCTCAACTATCGGGCGTTGGCGCATTCTCTGCGACCCATCGAGCATCACGTCACTGCCATTCTGCGAAGCGAAAAACGCTGTAAGGAAACGTGTAGCTGTTCCTGCCGCGCCGGTGTCGACATCTATCGTCCATCGTTTGTCGGAATTACGGTAACGGCGTAGTGCGTCGCGCATCGCCACCGTGTCGTCGCACTCCGCGAGGTTGCACAGCACGCTCCCGCCGCCCGACAAAGCGTCAATCATCAGCAACCGGTTGCTGATGCTCTTAGACGCCGGCAACCGCACTTCCGCTTTATCACCGGTCTGTTCGTTGTATATGCAGTAGTCCATTTTCCAGATTTTTATTACCGCAAATTTAAACAAATCGGAAACAACAATCCAACTAAAAAGAAAACTTGATAACCCTTAAATAACCGCATCAAAGAATTCAATCCGCTATACAAGGCACTTAATAAAACCATTCCTGAAGAAATCACACAATTGACATTTTCCCAGATTACGCAATTTGGAAGAACAAAGGAATAACCCAGATTGGATGAATATTTGCCGTGCAACTATCCATCCAATCTTCTGCTTTAACATATGTCATTGGACTACACTATCTCTGTCTGAAAGCAAGGATAGCGTGTACCGAAAGATAAAGTCCACTCGGGTGTCTCCCTCTGTTTGCGAAGCGGAGCGTAGCAAATAGGGGAGGACACTTCAGAACACACGGCAGTCTGTCAAACATCTAAGGATTTAGGGTTAACCAAAAATCTAATGGACGATTTGAGTTAAAACAAATCGGACGGATTGGTACACAAAAACTCCTCAATTGAAATTCCGTCAGTTCCCACTATGAAAGAGGCTGACGGATGAAATTTACTCCGGAACACATCCATTCCGCTGTTTGAGGAATCTTTTCCACTTTTCACCTCGACAGCTACCACCTTGCTTCCCTTTTGCAATACATAGTCAACCTCCATGCTGTTTTCATTCCAATAATATAAATCGTAATCCTCTGTATATGACTTATTCAGCAAATGTGTTCCAACGGCCGACTCAAAAAACCTGCCCCAAAGTTTCCCGTCCGTAAGCGCTTCACTAAACGTCTGCTCACATTGCGCACTCAACAAGGCGTTATTAAAAACCTGAAACTTGGGCTTTGAAGAACGCTTGCGGATAATATCACCGGAATATTTTTCCAATCCGCACAACAGCCCTGCTGTCTCCAACAGAGACAAATAATTACTCAACGTTGTTATATTTCCTTTCTCCATCAATTCCCCCTGTATTTTTGTCAATGACAATATTTGTGCGGAATATGAGCATCCTATCTCAAACAACCGGCGCAATAATGCCGGTTTATCGACTCTTGTCAACATTAATATGTCTTTCGAAAGACTAGTGTCGATAAGAGAATTCTTGACATAGCGTTTCCAACGCGTCTCATCTGAAATCAGAGAAGCAGCACCCGGATACCCCCCAAACCAAATATACTCATTCAGCGACAAGCCAAAAGCGTCATACATTTCCTTATATGACCAATGGTCTATATATACTGCCTCAAAACGACCTGACAACGACTCTGTCAAACCCTGTTGAATCAAAAGTGAAGAAGACCCTAATATCACCAATTTTATTGGAATATCATTAAAAGAATCCATATCCCACTCTTTTTTAACCACTTCACTCCAATTCTGCACTTTCTGCACCTCATCTACAGCCAAAACAACCTCACGCCCCTCTTTTTTCTGCAACAATCTTGCCCTATCCCATAAATTTCGCAACCACATACTGTCAGTCCCGATTATGTCGTCCGCAGTTGCAAACAGATATGGAATATTAATTGCCGATAAAACTTGCTTTATCAACGTTGTTTTCCCCACCTGACGAGGGCCATAAAGCACTTGGATAAATTTCCTCGGCTCTTCCACCCTGCTTTTTACTAACTGAAAATAAGCACGTTGCATAGCTATTAAAATTTTATTAGGTTAGACTAATAATTTTATTAGGCAAAGCTAATAATTTTTTCGGCTTATTCAAAATATTACATCGGAAACTTCCCCTTTCCGCAAGGAAAGCGGCCGCAATGAGCGTAAATTTGCAAAAAACATCACAGCCATGGAAACTACAATCACAGAACGCGCGGCTTGGGCTGCCGCATTCGTCGCCGTAGAATACCTGCTCGTGCTTGCCGCTGCAATAGCCGACATGGCGAGCGGGATACGCAAGGCTAAGCGCAAAGGACAGGCAACCCGCAGCCGCGCCCTGCGCCGCACCATCGACAAACTGCTGCGCTACTACAATCTGCTTGCCATCCTCACAATCGTGGACATTATGCAGATAGCCGCCACCCTTTATCTCCGCGCGACAGAAGGCTATGCGCTTCCGTCAATACCGCTTTTCACACTGACCGGCTCCATAGGGATTGCCCTGATAGAAGTGAAAAGCATCATGGAGAACGGCAGCGACAAAGAAAAATCCGACATAGCGGAACTTGACGACCTGCTCGACGGAATCGCCAAAAGCGACAGGCTAAACCAGTTAATCAACATTCTAAAATCATTGAAAAAATGAAGTATTTCACAATTGAAGAGCTGACACGCTCCGACACTGCCGGGCGTTGCAGAATAGACAACACGCCCACGCCAGAATCAATAGCTAATATGCGGCGGCTGGTGGAGACAGTACTCGACCCTGCCAGAGAGCGGTTAGGGAAAGCCATTTATGTAAATAGCGGATACCGCTGTTCGGAACTCAACCGCAAAGTAGGCGGTGTTGCCAATTCCTATCATCTGCAAGGGCGTGCCGCCGACCTCGACACACGCACAGGCGACAACCGCCGCCTTTACGAAATACTACTGAATTTACCCCATACCGAATTGATTTGGGAGCAAGGCGGCAAATGGATACACATAGCCTTGTAACAGACACATAACAAATTGGTTGCCAAACAATAAGCCACGTATGAAAATAAAGTTTAAAAATCACTTGCGATATTTGATTTTCAGCCGCTTTGCACTATCTTTGCAGCGGTAAAAAAGGATTAGAAATTTTATTCACTTTATATTCATTACATTATGGTAAATTATAAAGATCTCGGTCTTGTAAACACTCGCGAGATGTTTGCAAAGGCAATCAAGGGAGGCTATGCAATCCCGGCATTCAACTTCAACAACATGGAACAGCTTCAGGCCATCATTCAAGCCGCTGCTGAAACTAAATCACCGGTAATCCTTCAAGTGTCGAAAGGCGCGCGCAACTATGCAAACCAGACGTTGCTCCGCTATATGGCAGAAGGTGCCGTTGAATATGCTAAGGAACTCGGATGGGAGCATCCGCAGATTGTTCTCCACCTCGACCACGGCGATTCTTTCGAACTCTGCAAGTCGTGTGTTGACTTCGGTTTCTCTTCTGTAATGATTGACGGTTCACACCTTCCTTACGAAGAAAACGTAGCGTTGACCAAGAAAGTGGTTGAATATGCACATCAGTTCGACGTAACTGTAGAAGGTGAGCTTGGCGTATTGGCAGGCGTGGAGGACGAAGTTTCTTCCGACCACCACACCTACACCAACCCGGAAGAGGTAATCGATTTCGCTACCCGTACAGGCTGCGACTCGTTGGCTATCTCTATCGGCACTTCACACGGCGCATACAAGTTCACTCCGGAACAGTGC
>JADIMC010000009.1 GCA_017694955.1 Candidatus Limisoma faecipullorum | reverse complement strand
GAGTGAGGTTAGTGAGTTCGTCGCTTTGCGTGTCAAACTTCACATATCCGAGAAACCTGTCTGTAACATTCATATTCTATGGATTTTAATTTTTCATATAACAAAGATACGCAAAAATATCATTTCAGCATTACGATTAACAATTCGTAATGCTAATGTTTCCTCATATTGAAAACTTTATCTCACTGGCGGCGGAGTGGACACATTGCTGTCAAGAATTACGGCGGTTCCGCTGCAAGTGACCATCAGCATTGAGCCGTTTTGTCCTACAGTCTCATAATCCAAATCGATGCCTACAATAGCATTTGCTCCGAGTTCGCGTGCACGTTCTTCCATTTCCTGCAAAGATGTGTCCTTGGCATCGCGTAGCACCTGCTCGTATGTGCCGCTGCGCCCACCGAAAAAGTCACGCAACCCTGCCATAAAGTCTTTCAGCACATTTGCGCCGATAATGGTTTCCCCGGTCACCACTCCGAGATAGCTGACGATGCGGCTGCCCTCAACTGTAGGTGTAGTAGTCAGAATCATAATGCTTTTTATTGTGGTTTTACTTCTTTCACACGGAGGCGGTCGCCGTCACTACGCACTATTGTGCGATAGTAATCTTCCGAATATCCAGGAGAGTCAGGACTTACCGGATAGCCGTCTGCAGTACGTTCGAATTTGCCATCCTTCTCTTTTTTCACACGCCCGTCAAGATACTTGACAAACAAATATTCACCAAGTTGGCGATAACGCGCAGTAGCAGTATTGGAGACACTATCACTGAATGCTGTAAGCAGGGAATTTGCCTTTTCCGGAGACTCTTTGTAGAGTTTCAGTGCTTCTGCCTCAACTTTTCTTGTCGCTTCCACATAGCTGCCTTCAATTTCCGACTGCACTTTCTTCACATCCGGATAAACCTGTGAATAACGTATGTAAGTCTGGTTTGCCACGAAGTTATTTACCCAAAACGCCGAAGTCCACGACAACGTGTAGAAATCGCCATTGCCCTGACGATAACATTCCGGCACCTTGGTTATGGCGCAATAAATCGGGTTGTAAACAGTCATTGCAGAATCATCAACACCGAACCAAAGGATTCCGCCAATCTCATCAGGAAGCCACGAACGCATCTGGGCAACAAGAGTGAAACCAGTTTGTTGTGTTGCAATCGGACGTTCATGCACATATTCCACAGAATCCGATTTCCAAATCAAAGGAGCAAAACGATAAGGAGAATGCCACGGCCCCGCACCCGGATCTTTTGTCATATCTAATTCTGTCCCGTCGAAATGGTCGCGGAGCATTGCTTGCATATCCTGCACACTCAATTTGCGGTCAGGCTTGATGTAGAGCGGAAGCACATCGCCTCCCTCCGCCAATATATAAGGCAAGTACTTGTCCATTCCCGTAGCGTATTTGTTATAGAATGACCATACCCGTCCGTCGCAACCGCGCAAGGCAAGATAGTCGGTGACTGCGTATGCGTTGCAGAAACTAAAGTCCTCATCCTTTCCGCTGAAATATCCCATATCGCGGGCAAACGACACCACATCATCCGAGTACATACAATTTTCTTTGTCATCGAACGGTATTTGATGTATTCTCGACTGGTTAGCGTGACCGCTGATACAATCATCCGGAATGCGGATAGCTACCCATACCGCACCTTTTTCCTTCATTCCCTTCGAGACCATTTCCATTATCCATACTTCGTTCGGGTCTGCTATGGAAAATGATTCACCTGTACTGCGGTAACCGTATTCATTTACCAAATCGGTCATAACCTTTATCGCCTCGCGGGCTGTACGAGCACGTTGAAGCGTGATGTAAATCAATGACCCATAATCCATTATGGCAGTAGTATCCATAAGCTCCGGACGGCTCGACCACGTTGACTCTGTAATGGCAAGCTGATGCTCGTTCATATTCCCTATGGTCGCATATGTATGTCCAACTTGCTTTATTTCGCCAAGATACTTATTTGTATCCCACTCTCTGACCTCAAGCATCTCACCTTTTTTGTGGTCGGCGGCAGGATGATGGTAGAGTTCTCCATAGAGCACATAGGAATCGGCATTATATGTAATAATTGTCGATCCGTCAGTAGTAGCCCCTTTTCCAGCAAGCAGGCTCGTACATGCAAAAGAAGCAATTTGTGAAGCCGTAATTGCCGCGCCTATAGTCAACAGTATTTTTTTCATATCTTTAAGTTTTATTTATTCAAAAGCAATTGTAAGTATATTCTCATCAACAAGCAATGAAATCATATTATAGCTACGCCCATATGCTGTGGCTAAATAGCGGTTTTCCAAAGCATCGGCATCTACATTTTCCAAATGAATCTGCAAATCTTTCGCAAAATCCACGCCTTCCTCCGGAATAAGTTTGAAAAGAGCTTCCTTTGCAGTCCAAAGAACAGTATTGAGCACTATCGAATCGCCTGTATGCTGCATTTCATCTGCGTTCTGGACACGATTACGAATGCGCATCACGCGCTCCTCAATCTGTTCCACATCAACGCCGACAGCTTTGTCGGAATAAGCGACAGCTACCATACCGCGGCAATGGGATATGCTAATTTTTGGAACATCCTTCCCTTCTTCCGACACCAAATAAGGAGCGCCAGAATTGTGATGATGGAGAGTGCATCCATTGCCGAACAGTTCCTTCACCATAAGATTTGTTGTAATTATCTCACTGCGGCGGTTATCGGAACGCACATTTGAAGCGAGGTGACGCAATCCGAAACAAGCCGAATCCGAAAAATCCAGCATATCCGGAATTTCCGTAAGAGCCACTTCTATATCACCCTTTATTTTGATTTTCTTAATTTCCATTTATTTTCCTGCTATTGAACTTAAGATGCTTCACAAGATAAGAGACATCATCATTCAAATAATTTATAATAGGAGCTATCGAATCATAATTCTCAACATTATCAAGAACAACCGCACCTGAAACGATATACGTCAAACTGTCAGTAGCGATGAAATGCACTGGTGTCACACAATTTTCTTCAGTATAAAACACCTTAGCGGAATAACCGCCGTCAGGATTATCATATCTATAAATGTCTGGTTTATGACTCCCAGAATCTAATGCAACACGCTCTACCCGTTTGTCCATCGCCTTCATAAAATCCTCATCACAGCTGATACCCTCGTATGAGCAATATAATGAAGCTCCATATTTTGCATAGCGAACACTGAAACCGCCGTCACTATTACTTACCACAGCATTCTTATTAAGCATTATGTTCAATACCGGAAACACACAGGTATATGTTGTATCGTATGCTCGCATAACACGTGGATATGCCGTCGGCCGTGGCACAGCGACCTGCCTTTCAGAGCAAGCCACAGCGACAATGCACAAGACAATCAAAAATGCCAAATAAAGCAACATACATCGCCACAGATGCCTTTCACCTCTCCTGCTCATCATCCTCCCCTTTCTTTGCGTCATCCTTAGGAGCAACCTTCACCTTCACGCTGTTGATACGGAATTTAGCCACATCCAGCACAATGAAACGACACCTGCCATATTCTATAGTTTCCTTATCGCCCGGAAAATCGTGTTTTATATTAAGAAGCAGTCCGGCCACTGTCTCGGCATCTTCCGCCACGCCATCGAAATCCGATGCTTCAAGCCCAGTCACACGATAAAAATCATTCAACTGTGTCTTCCCTTGAAACACATAAGTATCAGGAGACAAACGCGTATAAAACTTCTCATCCTCATCATACTCGTCATTAATCTCGCCTACTATCTCTTCAAGCACATCCTCAAGAGTCACAAGCCCCTGTGTGCCGCCATATTCATCAACAACTATCGCCATATGAATCTTCTTCTTGCGGAAATCCTCAAGAATATCATCAATCATACGCGATTCGGGGACAAAGAAAGGCTTCCGCACAAGTGACTGCCATTGGAATGAATCATCGACGCTACCGATATATGGCAGTAAATCCTTAGCATATATTATCCCCTTCACATTATCCTTGGATTCAAGGTAAACCGGCATACGGGAATAGCCAGATTCCTTTATTATGCTCAACAACTGGTTGAAAGTAGTGTCCCATTCCACATCCGTAATATCCACCCTTGGTGTCATTACTTCAGAGACGGTCTTCCCTCCAAATTTCAATATTTCTTTCAGCATAGTTTTTTCCTCATTGACTTCCGTAATTTCCAAAGCATGCGACAAATCATCAAGCGACAAATCATCCGATTTCTTTGTCACCACTTTATTGACCACAGAGGTGCTCATTGCCATAAGCTTAGACACAGGAGCAAATATCCTTGAAAGCAGAGTTATCCCTGAAACAGCAAATTTTGCCCATTTCAAGGAATGATTATTCGAATACAACTTCGGAAGAATCTCACCGAAAAGCAACAATAGAAACGTGAGAATTACCGACTTGAAAATGAAATCTGCCACATCGCTATGAAACACGAAAATCTCACTGAACGCATAATTAAGCAATATGACAATCGACACATTCACCAAATTATTGGTTATAAGAATAGTGGCGAGCAAAATCTGCGGCTTAGAAAGTATTTTTTCAATCCGCTCACGCAAATTTTCATCCTCAACACTTTCCACATCACTATCTGTCAACGAAAAATATGCTGTTTCCGAGCCGGAAACAAAAGCAGACACGCCCAAAGCAATCAAAGCGATTACAATAGCGACAATACCTCCTATAGATGGTGCATATACAGTGATTAAATCTGATGCTGCGGGAACAGCAATAAGAATCTGGCTTAAAACGTTAAGATAAGGGTCAGGGTCCAAAATTTATAAAATTAGTTCAACAAAAGCGGGAAACACATAAGGATATTCCGCTGAATCTGACCGCAAAGATAATATTAAAAGCAACTATGTCAAAATATTTGTGCTAAAATATCTCCGAATCATTCACTGTCATCTTTTCGATGCCGCTGCTCTCTTGAAACAACAATAAACACCGAAGAAAGAATCAAAGCCACACCTGCGCCACCCTGCCACGAAAATCCCTCGCCAAACGCGACGATACCCAGCAACATTGCAGTCAAAGGCTCCATAGCGCCCAATATCGAAGTAAGCGTAGGTCCTGCATATTTTATACCCTTCACCAACGAAATATTGGAAATAGCAGTGGCGACAAGTGACAACCCTGCAATATACAACCATAAATGAGGGTCGGTCTCAAGCCGTACCCCGCCCGTAAAAATGCCCCCGATTATAAATAATATGGCACCGAATCCCATGACATAGCAAGTAAGCGGCACGGATGGCAAATCAACAGCCCGTGTTTTTCGCACGCCCACAATATATCCGGCATATGAAAACACAGAAACCACAGCACAAACAATGCCCAGCAAAGCATCACCACCTGAAGGAGAATCAATGTCGCCGAACGACAGGAACAATGCCCCGACTATCGACAATGCCACTGCCGAAATCACAGCTTTTGAACGAGGCTCCTTAAAAAATATCATCATAGCAAGAGCAACGGCAAGCGGATAAAGAAAATGAATGACCGAAGCCACTCCTGTAGCTATGTTCTGATAAGCGATGACCAAAGAAAAAGATGTAGTGGCACGAAACAAGCTCAAACAAAACAACACCACAAAATCTTTTCTCGAAATACGGAAATCCACACCTTGAAACAGACCTATCAATACAAGGAACACAGTAGCCACACCCCAACGATATGACAACGCCTCGAATGAAGAATATCCCGCATAAATCAGCGAAAGGGTGAAAAACGGGGCAAGACCGAAGGTGGAAGATGAGACCCCTGCGTAAAATATGCCTTTCAGTTTATTCGCCACCATCATCGATTTTTCTTATGACCCTGCACGGATTTCCTACAGCAACCGCATATGGCGGCACATCGCGTACCACTACGCTACCCGCTCCTATTACAGAATTATTGCCAATCGTAACTCCCGGGAGAATCGACACCCCTGCCCCAATCCATACATTGTCGCCGATTGTCACAGGACGGGCATATTCAAGCCCGGCATTTCTACGTTCCGCATCAAGCGGATGTCCTGCCGTATATATTCCGACATTAGGAGCAACGAACACATTGTTTCCAATCGTCACCTTTGCTCCATCAAGCACTACAAGATTGACATTGGCAAAAAAATTATCACCTACAGTGATATTATACCCATAATCGCAAAAAAACGGTGAAATCACCGTACAATTACATCCGGCATTGATTATGGTGCGTAACAATTTGTCGCGCTCAGCAAAATTATTAAGCGGAAGATTATTATATTCAGCTACACGGCAATGTGTCTCCAACATTTCACGCTGCAGCTCCGGATCATTGTTAGCATCATATAGCAAACCTTTCGCCGCCTTCTCCTTCTCTGTCATAACTGAAATTGAAAAACCCGACAAAGATACTAATAAAAAGGCACAGCATATAAATGCCATGCCTGAATATATCATCTCAACAACCTTTCAGTCCTCAAGCATATACTGTATGGTCGTGACTACCCTCACGTTTTTAATATAAGGAGTATTCTGATCACGGTCGGAGATTGAGAATTGCCCCTGATTTGCAGTCTTTATCTTACCTAATTTGCTTTCGGAATCAATGGCAAACTGCTCGGCTGCCTTACGGGCATTCCTGGTCGCTTCCTTTATCATCTCAGGCTTAATATCGTTTAAACCGGTATATTCAAACTGTATGCTTGGATACGAATAATTACTGAAGGTCACTGCCACGCCTTTCTGAATCAAAGAAATCTGCTCCTTAAGCAAGGCAAGCACTGTATCGACTTTCTGCGTGTTGACTGTGATAATCGACGACACACGATAACGGTAAGGCGAACGGTCGGCAGTATATGCATCGGCATCCATATCCGTAACATCCACACTCGTAGTTATCTCATCAGCCGTAATCCCTTTCGACTCAAGCAAATCAAAAACAACTTTATTTTTCTTGTTTATAGTGTTATACAACGCATTCAAGTCATTGCCCAACTCCTTATAGACAATCGGCCAAATCACCTTATCAGCCTTCACTTCCTTTTCTGCCAGACCTTTGACGGTCACAACACGTGCATTACGAGAGAAACTTCCCAGTCCGGACTTCACACATAGCCCTAAGACGACAATACCTACCGCCACTAATAATGACGGCACAAATGACTTAAACTTATCCATAATTCAATATGATTTTTATGTTAAGACAAAATCCCGTGAAGAAAGTTTAATCTCCACGATAAAAATCACGCAGATACATTCTTGCAATGAAGTCCCAATTGTCATGGAGCAGTTTTTTTGCATCCTTTCCCGACGGGTATGCCGCATCAGGTACCAATCCTTTCTCAAACAGATATCTCAACAAATCCACCGGACAAACAGCCGGCTCCATTAACAGGCGATAAGCTTCTGCCGCTGATTTTTCCGCATCATACAACGGATTGTCAGGATGCTTTATATAACACGCCACATTATGGACTATCATCATACCCTTTTCAGGAGTAGCAAAAACCACAAAATCAGAAAAATCCTTCATCTGCGGGAATATACCTTCTTCCTGGCGATTCCAACCAAGACGCCCGACGAGAAAATCATCCAAATCACCATAAGTAGCAAAGAAAGCAATTTCCTTGCCTCCGGTAGCACGCTTCAACGCCTTATAATATTTATGAGTCTCCTGAGCCTCCGACCGCCGTTTTTCTTTCGGGAACCGGCTATCAATTATCAGACGCAACCATTCATCCACCAATAGAGCCAACGGACCTGTCGGCCGTTCAAAAGTGATACGCAGCCGACGCTCATCAGTCAAAGTCTCGTCGATTGTCAATTCATCATCCTCGCTTATATCCGGTTCATAAGCATATTTGCTCACAGGACGCAAAAAATAGCTGTTCCAGAAAAGCCAACCCGACATCTTGAAAATCTCACGCACTTGATTGCGGTCATCAAGATCAAGTTCCATCAGCTGCTTGAAATTCTCCGGTTCAGGAGCATCATCATAAAGAAAATCAAACAACTTATATACCTGCCTTGAGAATCTCAGCAAATCCGGGTCATAAGGTGAGACAAGCCCGTTGAAACCGAGTTGCGACTCCAACGAATACCACACGATGAACTGCACGTCAATTTGATTAAGCTCATAATCGATATAATCATCCGGCTCTTCATAAAACGGGACAGGACGCCTATAAAGCTTACGGCACATCATAACAAACGCCCTCCACAAACCCGCATCGGCTATCACATCCTGATAATACGAAACGAGACTTACAACCACACTTTTGTGTATCTCCTCATTAATTTCAGGAAACACCTTCATACTCACCCATAGCTTGTCGATATATTTTGCAAGCGTAAGATAATATTCATCCGTAGCCTTGAAATCGTCAGGATCAGGGAGCCTGCGTTTCAAATCGTCCAACGTTATTTCCATAATCTGCCTTTATTATTTGCGTCAATTAAATACTCCGTCAACTCACTGACAGATTTAAAACAAATATGTTCACCCGCGACCATCAACTCTATATCCGAAGGCGACTTAATCCTTACACAAATCGCACTATCATTCACCACATTGAAACCATTACGGCGTAAAGCGTTACAGCACCAATGCCGTAACATATCTGTCCCACAGACAGAAACATCCGCGCCATTATTATCCTGCTGATAGACAAACTCACCGGAAAACGTATCGAACTCCACTTTACCGGAATTAAAAAGCCCCGACATTCTACCCTGCAAGACTGCATCTTCAGGAGTAATAGCATCTACCACCCCTCCACTCATAAGCCAAAGCCTGTCTGACAATGCCAGCGACTGCGAAATATCGTGAGAAGAAAGCAATACTGACTTATTTTTATTTCTGGAAAGATTATGAAGCAATTGCAAAATTTCCACACGATTTGCGGCATCCAGAAATGCCGTTGGCTCATCAAGAATAATGATGGGCGACTCCTGCGCCAATGCTTTAGAAATCATCACCTTCTGCCTCTCCCCATCCGACAATTCGGCGACAAATCTTTCTGCCTTATGACTTATGCCGACAGCGTCCATAGAATCTTCAACTATCTCTTTATCCCAGCTTCCCAATCTTCCAAGGAAACCAGTGTAAGGTTGGCGACCCAAACTGACCAATTCCCTGACCGTAAGCCCACCGGCATTTACACGTTCAGTGGAAACAATACTTATCAAACGTGAAAGTTGCTTATTAGCATATTTCTGCAAAGCTACCCCTTTAACAAGCACATCTCCACCTAACGGAGGCTGTAATCCGGCCACAGTTCTCAACAATGTTGATTTCCCTGTGCCATTAGCTCCTAACAGACTCACCAATTCTCCTTCATAAAGCGTAAGATTCACGCCATCCAGCACATTGGTCACCCCTACACCATTACGGTAGCCTATAGAAAGATTGCGTATTTCTAAAACTGGATTCATACATCAATTGAAATAAAAAATCCTACGACGATTCAATATTATATATATGATAACCGGCACACCAATCACCGGAGTGATGGCATTGACCGGTATCAATCCGTTGTTTGAAGGCAATACGCTCACCAACATACACACCATAGCCAACACCGCACCAGAAAGCATCGTGACAGGCAGCAAACGAGAATGATCGGTTGTCCTAAGTATCAGCCTTGATATATGTGGAACAACAAGACCGACAAAACTTATCGGACCGCAGAATGCCGTAACCACAGCCGTTAGCAATCCGGCGACTATCAATAGTCCATTGCGCATAAGCTTCAGATTAACGCCGAGATTAGCAGCATAACGGTCGCCTAACAACAATGCATTAAGCGGTTTTATCATCAGCACAGCACATACAAGCCCAATGGCAATGACCGTAGAAAACACCGGTAACTGATTCAATGTTACACTGGTAAAATTACCCATGCCCCATATCACATAAGAGTGGACACTTTCCTGCGTTGCAAAAAAATTCATCAGACTGATTGCCGAAGATGCAAGATAACTTATCAGCACTCCTATGATAAGCAGCATCGTAGAGCTCTTCACTACCGATGAAAATGCCAATAATAAAGCCATTACTGCCAATGCCCCGACCAATGCCCCCGACAATGTGGCAAAATAGCCATAAGCCGCAAAACCAAACGAGCCCCCCGACAAAAGCATCACTATTGCCACACCAAGGCTCGAACCGGTTGATACGCCCAATATGGAAGGGTCAGCCAACGGATTGCCGAACAATGTCTGCAAAAGCAAGCCACACACTGCCAATGCCGCGCCTGCCAATGCAGAAGTGGCAATTAAAGGCACCCGGCTTTCCAACACAATGAAATTCCATGCTTCATTCGACGACATTTCGCCACTAACAATAGAAAGCACATTTTTCAACGGTATGTCAACAGAGCCAACCACCAACAATGAGAAACACAATGCCACAAATGCGGCAAGAAGTGTAAACAGGACTATTCTAAATCGCGTCATATCCTCAATACTTCAATGGCTTATAATATCGGAGCTCATAATCCGGCAACAATTCCGGATGAAACAATTTTATATATTCCTTCAACAGCAAATCAGGATGAAACGGTGTTTCCTCAAACATCTCAGCCTCTGCTGAATTAACAAAATACACACCTTTGTTCTTATAGGCAGCAAAACGGTCATTATGCACATATATGTCTGTCTCTTATACACATCTGACGCTGCCGACGACATATCG
>JADIMC010000116.1 GCA_017694955.1 Candidatus Limisoma faecipullorum | reverse complement strand
AGGCACTACGAATACAGCATTTCGCAGGAATCGGAAATAACCGCCGCTGGCGAACTCACAAGCGGAGGCACGGGCGTGTTCAATGTCGAGATGCGCAACAACAGCGAGGAAGAAGCCGTAGGCGACCTGTCATATGAAATCAGAAAGCAAGCAGACGGAAGCCTCGCCTACGAGGGCACGGTACGGGTCGGATTGCCGGCATACACCACCAGCACAGTTTCCATAGAACAGCCGTTGACCGAAGACATTTTCAGCGAGGGCGCCTATACAATCGCCATAACAGGCTACCTGTCGGCAACACACACCGATTTCTCTTATTCGTCGGCATTCCAACCGTCGGCATTCCTGATAGGAACATCCGGCGCAGATGCAATCGAGGCAGCCAATGTTACGGTATATCCCAACCCAGCGAAAGACTTCATCACGGTGGATTGCGGTGAAGGAATCAGCAGCGTGACCATATTCAGCGCAAGCGGGCAGCTCGTAAAGAGCATCGGCGGGGCTGATGCCGAAGGCAGCATCCACATAGGCAACCTGCCAGCCGGCTACTACATCGTGGCCGTTGGCACCGAATCTGGCACGACCGTCAGGAAGCAAATCCTGAAACACTGATATTCAACATAATAACATAGTATAAAATGTAACATTTCCATCTAAGGATGGAAATGTTACATTTTTGTTACACCGCTGTAATTAGTTTGTTACACTCATATATGACCTTTGCATCAGAAATAGTATAACAACTAAATTCAAACAGTAATGAAAAAGTTTTATTTATTTTTGATGACAGGCATCATTGCCTTAGCGTTTACAGCCTGCGGCGGGCAAAAGAAAAATGCAGACGGACGCGAAGCAGTAGATTTAACAGGAGCAGGAGCTACATTCCCGTTGCCATTCTACACAATGTCGTTTAAAACTTATGGCGAATCCCATGCCGACAAAGTTTCCTACGGAGGCATAGGCAGCGGCGGCGGTGTACGCAACCTGAAAGACGGCATCGTCGATTTCGCCGGAAGCGACGCTTTCTTGAGCGATGACGAAATGAAAGAAATGAAACCGGTTGTACACATCCCGACCTGTATGGGTGCTGTTGTCATGGCATACAACATACCGGGAGTGGCATCTTTGAGCCTTTCCGGGGAAGTGATTGCAGACATCTATGCCGGAAAGATAACAAAATGGAACGACAAGCGACTTCAGGAAATCAACCCTGACGTGACACTCCCTGCAAAGGACATAATCCTCGTATTCCGTTCTGACGGCAGCGGAACTACATTCGTGTTCACCGACTATCTGACAAAGGTCAGCGAAAATTGGAAAAACACCTACGGTTCTGGCAAGACAGTCGATTTCCCGGTAGGACAAGCCGCTAAAGGCAATCCGGGCGTGGCCGGAATCATTTCGCAGACTCCCTACTCTTTAGGCTACATAGGATCGGAATACGCTTTCGCACAGAAACTCAACTATGCAAGCGTATATAACAAGCGTGGCGAGCTAATCAAGCCATCGACGGAAAGCATCTCGGCAGCAGCCGGCGACATACCGCAGGACACACGCTGCTCGATAACCGACGCCGCGACAGAAGGAGCATATCCTATCAGCTGCTTCACCTGGCTGCTCATCTACAAGGAACAGAATTATTCCGACAGGAGCCTTGCACAAGCACAAGCAACCGTAGCACTGATGCAATATATGCTCAGCGACAGCGTACAAAGCACAACAGCCACAGTACACTATGCTCCACTTCCAAAGAAAGCTGTAGAACTGAGCTTGCAGAATCTGAAAACCGTAACATACAACGGCCAACCGATAGTTAAATAAACCATCTAAACACACATTTTTAGAACAAAACAGCATTTTATGCAGGACAAGATTTTCAAGCTGCTGCTAATCTTATCTGCAATCGTCATTCCTCTCATCGGCGGTGGGATAATCTATTCGCTCACCGTCGATGCTTCAGGAGCCTTCGAACATTTCGGATTCTGGCATTTCATCTTCTCCGACGACTGGGTGACGACTGAAGGTAAGGAAAGCTACGGAGCATTGCCGTTCATCACCGGCACGCTCCTCACTACAATTCTGGCACTGATAATGTGCATTCCGTTCTCCCTCCCGGTAGCACTCTTTACCGGTGAATATTTCAAAGGACGGAAAATAGCGACTATATTAAGCACTATAACCGACCTGCTTGCAGGTATCCCTTCCATCATCTACGGATTGTGGGGATTCTATGCGCTGCGGCACGTGTTCATGCACCTCAACCTCTCGCCACAAGGCTCGGGCATATTGACTGCATCATTCGTGCTGTCGATTATGATTGTGCCATACGCGGCATCGCTTAGCTCGGAATTCATAAAGATGGTACCGTCCGACCTTAAAGAAGGCGCATATGCGATGGGAGCGACACGAGCGGAAGTGATAAAGCGCGTTGTATTCCCGATGGCTGGCTCAGGAATATTCTCCTCCTACATCCTCGCCATAGGCAGAGCATTGGGAGAAACGATGACAGTGACAATGCTTATCGGAAATACGAACCAGATACCCGACACGCTGCGGACAACAGGCAACACTATGGCAAGTATAATCGCCAACCAGTTCGGGGAGGCCGACGGGCTGAAACTGTCGTCGCTGATTGCCATCGGACTTCTGCTATTCCTGATTACGGCTGTGATAAATATGATAGGCAAGATACTTATCCGCCGTGCGCAACACGTCTAAACGTTTTAAATCAGACACTTTTATGAAATTCAACGATACTATTCGATTACGGATATTCAAGGACAAACTGCTCTACATCACCGTATGCGTGCTTTCCGGACTGACAGCCATTCCATTATTGGCTATCCTCGGAGAAGTGCTCATAAAAGGATGGAAACAGTTGAACTGGACATTCCTGTCAGAAGCCACTCCGAATGCCTACGAAGCTCTTATGGCAGCATCAGCCGGCGAGCCGATGCCGGGAGGAATAGCAAACGGCATAATCGGTACATTCATCATGCTTCTGCTTGCTGCCGTAGTAGCAATACCGGTGGGCATCCTCTGCGGCGTCTGCCTCGCGGAATACAAGAAAAACTGGTTCTCGATATGCGTCAGCTATCTTACCGACTTGCTGCAAGGCACACCGTCGATCATCATAGGCATCATCACCTACATTTGGGTCGTTGTCCCGATGAAAGGCTATTCCGCGATAGCCGGAAGCGTGGCTTTATTCATAATGATGCTTCCTTTAATCATCCGCTCGACGGAAGAAACTATGAAAATATTGCCTGAGACGCTCAAGGAAGCCGGGCTCGCGCTTGGCGGAAGCTATTGGCGAGTGATGCTCAAAGTGATGTTGCCGTCGGCATTCGGCAGTATCTTCACTGGCATCCTGCTTGCCATATCGCGTGTGGTAGGAGAAACCGCACCATTGATGTTCACAGCCCTCGGCGCATCGGCCATCAGCTACAACATCGAAAAACCGATGTCTGCCGTACCGCTGCTGATTTGGGAATTCTTCAATGACCCGAATCTGCAAAGCCTGATTTGGGGAGCGTCGCTGTTCCTCCTGACCTTTGTACTTTGTCTTAACTTATTAGCTAAAAGAATCGCAAAAAAATGGAAGATATAATCAATCCCATACTCCAAATAAAGGATGTATGCATTTCATACACAAGCAGCACGATGGCCGTGAAACATGTGACGGCCGACATCGAGCGCAACAGCATCACAGCAATAATGGGCCCTTCGGGATGCGGAAAAAGCACACTGCTGCGCGCCATCAACCGTATGCACGAGCTTTACCGCAACATCCGCGTGACCGGAGAGATACTGCTCAACGGTGAGAATGTGCTGCTGATGCAACCGATGGAGGAACGCCGACATATCGGTATGGTGTTCCAACGCCCTAACCCGTTCCCGACAATGAACATCTACGACAACGTGCTTGCCGGATACATCCTCAACGGAATCCGCCTGTCACGCAGCCAGAAAGATGAAATCGTGGAACGCAACCTGCGCAACGTAATGCTCTGGGACGAAGTGAAAGACTCCCTCACAAAACGCGGTACGTTCCTTTCCGGAGGGCAGCAGCAACGCCTCTGCATCGCCCGCTCGCTCGCATTGCAACCCGACATCCTGCTGATGGACGAGCCGACATCGGCACTCGACCCAATCGCGACAAAGCACATCGAAGATCTGATGGCAAAACTGAAAGAAGAAGTGACGATACTTATCGTGACACACAATATGTCGCAGGCAATGCGTATCTCCGACCGTTCGATGTTTATGTTCCTCGGAGAACTCATAGAATACGACGACACCAAGAAAATGTTTGAAAACCCCGTGGACGAACGCACACGGGCATATCTCACCGGGAAAATGGGCTGATTCATTACTGTTTTGCCAATCGGCAATAAGCCCATTTACAATCACTGTAACCGGTCCGGCAACAACACCCGCTGTTGCCGGATTTTTTTTATTTTCATACAGCACACAACATTAAAGGGAGAATGGTAATAAAATACCATCAAAACGTCGAAAAAAGTTGCATATTCCACAAGTACGACATAAATTTGCGACATTATGTAATATTACCAGAAAAAAGATAGTAGTAGTTTTATTTAAACCATTAATCACAATTATGAAAAAAATTTTACTTTTATCAGCTCTCCTTTCTCTCATAGGGGGGTGAGATGCTTGGCAGACAATTAGTAGTCAAGCCGGGACAAAAATTCCGTACCAAGAGGCCCAACTGCGTGTCTCTAAAATCCAGAAAGCGGACGATAGTCCGACAGTCGATGAGTTGCTGGCATGTCCAGAAGGCTCGGTCTATTCGGAAGCATTCAGTTCAAGCGCGGCTTTCATCGGCTCGCAATGCGCCGACCAAGGACGTCCGGATATGTCGTGCAAGTTCTACCAGTCTTTCTCAGGATGCACGAACGTAGTCAACGGCGTGAAATTCTTCGGGATATTCAATTATTATGACGAAGAAGACGGATGGGTCAATTGCGCCGAGCGCGGAGACATCGATGAAAACGGTGCTATGACAAAGCCTATACGCTTTGAAATCGCCTTTTACGAGGCCGGAGAAGATGGTATGCCCGAAGAGATGGTGCATCAGGAGTTCATCGATATTCTTGGAGAAGACACAAGAGTACTCTACAACCAGTACGACCCAAACAGCTCAATCTATTCTTTCACGGCGACACTCAGCAAGGAAATCAAGATGTACTCCGGATTCGTGTCAATCAGCGCGGCTGAAACCGACCCGCAGACATGCTGGTTCAGCCTGCTGACGAGTTCGAACGTAAGCGGAGCCGGTTTGGTGGAGATCAACGGAGGGGAAAGCTGGATGAGCTCATTCAACGGCACATGCTTCTGTCTGCTCGGTGACGCTAACCGTCCGATTGCCGACAAGGCTCTCAACCTCGACAGAGTACTCAACCCGACCACATCATCAACCGGAAAATACGAAAAAGTGCAGATTGAGCTTTCAAATATAGGAGGAAATGCCGTATCCGACGCGGCTCTCAGCCTCTACGAAGGCGACAAGTTGCTCGCTACAGAAGCGGTAGGAGTGACTATCAACCCCGGAGAATCATATAAGTACACTTTCAACAAGAGAATCGACTGCTCCGCAGAGGGCACACACAACTTCAGCGTAAAGAACGCCACAGAAGGCGATGAAAACATAGGCACACAAATCCTCGCATTCTCAACAACCAACAATGCCGGACTGAGCGAGTCGGCTTCCGAGGACTGCTCTATGGAATATATCACAAACGTGAAGATAGGCGACATCGACAACACATCGGAAGCATCCGAGTACAGCGATTTCCGCGACCATAAGACGGCTCTCGTTTATGGCGAGACTCTTACATTGACCGTAAAAGGCGAAGGCTACGGCGACTATATCAAAGTATGGGTTGACTGGAACGGAAACGGACAGTTCACCGACGAGGGCGAATTCATCGGCTATGCCCTGCCTCCGGAAGAAAGCGATGGAATCGAAGGCTCAATCGATATTGCCATACCGGATGGAGCAGAAGTGACAGAAGGCGACAAGACACTGCGTATAATCCTCACCTACGGAGATGCACAGCCGCACGGCTCCTACTCATACGGTGAAACGGAAGACTATACTCTGACAATCGTACGTCCTGAAAACGCCCCGGCACTGTCAATAGACAAAGAATCGTTCGATAAAACAATCGAGCAGCCGTCAACAGCCAACGACAATCTCACGATAGGCAACACCGGTGATGCCAACCTTGAAGCATCTATCAGCATAAATTATTCGCTGCCCTATTCGCCGAGCTATATGCCAGTGACAAAGGCACTGAGACCCGATGCAAAATTCAACAGGCCGACAAAGGCAAGACCACCGATGAAAGCCGGAGAAAACAC
This sequence comes from Candidatus Limisoma faecipullorum, assembly GCA_017694955.1. Lineage (GTDB taxonomy): Bacteria > Bacteroidota > Bacteroidia > Bacteroidales > Muribaculaceae > Limisoma > Limisoma faecipullorum. The sequence continues at coordinate 12,994 of JADIMC010000116.1, read as the reverse complement.
CGGCGACGCATTCGTACTGAAATATTGCGCCGATGAATTCGGAAGCAGCCTCGGACTCGAAAGCGGCACAGAAGTGACATACGCCGCCTACTATCCGGGCGAAATGCTCTCAAGCATCTCCGGAATGACCATATCGAGCGTCGATGTGTATGTCTATGACCCCTCGGAAACGAGCGAGATAGTAATCTATGGCGAAAAGTCGCAATCGGCCAATGGAGAGGCTATCTGCACACAAACATTCACCCCGATAGCCGATTCGTGGAACCACATAGAGCTGGAAAACCCTGTGGAAATAACAGGAAACGACTTGTGGATAGGAGCCAAATTCGGAGGATTCGAGCCGGCCACATACCAGATTGGTGTTGACAACGGTCCATCGGTAATCGGCTTTGCCGATAGGGTGAACGTGGGAGGCAGCACTTGGTGGTCGCTTGCCGACCTCGGACAGGATGGCAACATCCTCATCAAAGCCAACGTGACAGGCGAACGCACTGTTGCAATCGACTGGCTGGACATCGACAAGACAAATGTCAGCATCGAACAAGGAGAGGAAGAAGATGTAAGCCTTACATTCTCCACAGCCGGGCTGGAGGGAACGCTGTACGAGGCTGCAATAAAAATCAGCTCCAACGACCCGCTTACAAGCGTCAAGAAAATCCCTGTATATCTCAACTGCAACACGCAAGGCAGCATCAACGAGATAACAGAAATGGCAACCGCCACCATTTATGCCGATGCATATAATAATATTGTGGTGAAATCCGATAAGGAAGTAAGCTGTATGATGGCTGTGGATGTCAAGGGACAACTGCTCGGCTACTCCTATAGCAACATTCTCGATATGGGTGACTTCCAGAAAGGAATCTACGTAGTGAGAGTCGTTTATGCCGACGGCAGCGACGAAGCAACCACCATTATCATAAAATAAGATTCAATCTACAACATATGCTGTCTGTCTTTGACATTCGTTTTGTCGAAGACAGACAGTTTTATTACCCCATAATTCAAACTCGTATTATTTATTCAGCTATTTTTTGTAAGTTTGCGGATACAAACTGAATAATGATGAACGACAAGCTTATAATCTACCAACTACTACCACGCCTGTTCACCAACACCAATAGTAATTGCGTGCCTAACGGCACTATCGAGCAGAACGGTTGCGGTAAACTTAACGACATAACAGAGACTGTACTCAATTCAATAGCCACTCTCGGCATCACCCATATTTGGTACACCGGAGTAATCGAGCACGCTACAAAGACCGATTACTCCCGATTCGGAATACGCCCCGACAACCCGCATATCGTCAAAGGCAATGCCGGCTCTCCATATGCAATAAAAGATTACTACGACATAGACCCCGACCTTGCAGAGAAAGTGCCCGAAAGGATGAAAGAATTCGAGGCACTTGTCAAACGGACACACGATTGCGGAATGAAAGTGATAATAGACTTCGTGCCGAACCACGTCGCCCGGCAATATCATTCAGATGCCGCACCAGCAGGTGTAAAAGACTTCAGCGCGGACGACAATATGAATGTATTCTTCAGTCCGAACAACAATTTCTACTATATACCACGACAAAAATTCTCCCCGTCGTTCGACCTCGGAAACGGAGAAGATGCCTATATGGAATTTCCAGCAAAAGCATCGGGCAATGACTGCTTCAACGCCTTTCCAAACCAATATGATTGGTATGAGACAGTCAAGCTCAACTATGGAATCGACTATGGCGACGGATCCACGCATTTCGACCCGATTCCTGACACTTGGAAAAAGATGCTCAACATCCTGCGCTTCTGGGCCGCAAAAGGAATCGACGGATTCCGTTGCGATATGGCACATATGGTACCGGTAGAATTCTGGACTTGGGCAATCAGTGCCGTAAAAGAGAAATATCCCTCGATAATATTCATTGCAGAGCTATATGATGTAGGAATATACCGTGACTACATATATCGCGCCGGATTCGATTATCTGTACGACAAAGTAAATCTCTACGATACCTTACGCGGAATACGTTGCGGAAACATCTCAGCCGCGCAGCTTACGGGCTGCTGGCAGACAGTGGAAGGCATTGCAAACCATATGCTAAATTTCCTTGAGAACCACGATGAGCAACGCTTTGCATCCAATGAATATGCCGGAAACGCAAATCTTGTCATTCCTTCATTAGTGGTCTGTTCCACCATTAATTGTGGACCCATAATGATTTATGGCGGACAAGAACTCGGTGAAAAGGGAGAAGATGCCGAAGGATTCAGCGGGAAAGACGGTAGAACAACGATTTTCGATTATTGGAGTGTGCCATCCATTAGAGAATGGTACGATAATGGCAAATGCGACAGTGCCGGACTCGACGAAGATAAAAAAGCCTTGAGGGAAACATACTGCAAAATACTCAACATTGCGAAAAAAGAGAAATCGATAAACGAGGGCGGATTTTTCGACCTTATGTATGTAAACTACACAAACCCGACATTCAATCCGCATAATGTTTTCACATACCTGAGGAATTATGGTAACGAGCTAATAGTCGTTGCCGTCAATTTCTCATACAATGCTTTCGATTGCAAAATCAACATTCCGCAACATGCCTTTGACATCCTCGGACTAATCCCTGGAGAATATATGACAACAGAGCTCATTTCGGGAAAACGAAGCAAAAAAACACTTTCACCAGTCACCCCGTTTGAAACCTCATTAGGCAGCAACAGTGCCGTTATATGGAAAGTCAGGATGCAGAAGAAAAACAATGCAGAACGAAAACCGGCAAAAAAACTCAAACTAAAAAATAATCTTTTAAATATAAATAACTACTTTTGCAAAAAATAAGCATAGGTTATTATGAACAACAACTTGCCTCCTTTTAAAATTTTCTCCGGCACAAAGTCACAATATCTGGCAGAAGCCATGTGCAAGGAGCTTGGTATGGAACTCGGAAAAATGAACATCCAACATTTTGCCGACGGCGAATTTGAAGTATCGTTCGAAGAATCAATCCGCGGATGTGAAGTATTCCTCGTTCAGTCAACATTCCCCAATACCGACAATCTTATGGAACTACTGCTTATGATTGACGCCGCAAAACGCGCTTCAGCAAAATCAGTGATTGCTGTAATTCCATATTTCGGATGGGCGCGTCAAGACCGTAAAGACAAACCGCGCGTATCAATCGCAGCAAAGCTTGTAGCCGACCTGCTAAGCACAGCCGGCATCGACAGACTAATCACAATGGACCTGCATGCCGACCAGATTCAAGGATTTTTCGACGTTCCGGTTGACCACCTTTATGCGTCATCAATTTTCATTCCCTATATCGAATCATTGAAACTGAAAGATCTCGTCATCGCATCCCCTGACGTAGGAGGAGCAAAACGGGCTAACAGCTATGCAAAATATCTTAACGTGCCATTGGTACTCTGCCACAAACAAAGGGCAAAGGCCAACGTTGTAGAAAATATGACCGTTATCGGAGACGTTGAAGGCAAAGACGTAATACTTGTTGACGATATGGTCGATACCGCCGGGACTATAACCAAAGCAGCCGACCTGATGAAAGAAAAGGGAGCAAAATCAGTACGCGCCCTTGCATCTCACGCAATAATGAGCGACCCTGCATCAGAAAGAGTCAACAACAGCGCATTGAAAGAGATAATATTTACAAACAGCATTCCTTTCAACAAAGACTGCAACAAAGCTACAATTCTCTCAATCGCGCCGCTGTTTGCCGACACAATCCGCCGCGTACATGAATATCAATCCATCAGCTCGCAATATTTGATAAAATAACAGTCAATGTAAAGAAAACAGATGGGTGGGTCGGACGGCACACCCATCTTCTTTTTGTTAAGGCAGCATAGCGACAAACCAAAGCAATTATGATTATGGAAAATGCCCAGACTACAGACATCATATACTTTTCCCCGACACATTCTTCTGAGAAGATAGCAAAAGCCATTGCATCAGGAATCGGAATGCCACGCAGAAAAATATTCGATCTGACATATGATGAAGCTGAATGCGGAATAAAAATATCTGAATACGATTTAGCAATAATCTGCGTCCCTGTCTATGCAGGACGAGTGGCACCAACTGCAGCCACACGGTTACAGCGTCTGAAAGCCTCTGGCAGCAAAGCAATTGTAGCAGTCACCTACGGCAACCGTGATTACGACGATGCCCTCGTGGAGCTTTATGACATCGCCGTAGCTTCAGGATTCAATCCGATAGCAGCAGCCGCATTCATCGGCGAGCATAGCTACAGCCGTCCGAACATGCCAATAGCTGAAGGACGACCAGATGCAAACGACATAGCATCGGCAAAACAATTCGGCAAAGAGTGTCTTAAAAAACTACACTTAGCCATAAAAAACGATTTGCACATAAAAGGCAACCGCCCATACCGAGAGCTCAAGCCGTCATCAGCCGACATTCCTGTATCAACAGCCGAATGTGCAGGTTGTGGAGAATGCATCGACATATGCCCTACTCACGCCATATCATATGCCAACAACAATACTATCATTACCGATAGTGCCAAATGCATAAAATGCTGCGCCTGCGTAAAAGGATGCCCTATAGGAGCACGGATATTCGATACCCCTTTCACATCATACCTTCATCAGAACTTTTCCAAACGTCGCGAACCCGAATTTTTCATTTAAATTGATTATGAAACATACATATCATACGACAGGTACTTGCTGCTGGCAATTCGATATCGAAATAGAAAACGGAATAATAAAAGAAATAAAACCATATGGTGGCTGCAGTGGAAACCTGCAAGGAATATGCGCGCTGGCAAAAGGGATGAAAGCATCAGAGGTGGCAAACAAATTCTCCGGAATAAGATGCGGCAACAAACCCACATCCTGTCCCGACCAATTAAGCCATGCATTAAAGGAAATTTTAGACAACGACAAATAAGCTCGACTTATTCCCCTTATCGTCCTGACATCTGTTTTTCCAATGCATTGAGCACCATCAATGCATCAAGATGTGACGTGCCTGCTGGTAATGTTATCATAAAATTGCCGCTGTCGATACGCGCGTTGACTTTTGGCGCACATACCATCTTCCCATCGAAAAGGAAAGCGATGTGCTTACCTATTGCTTTTTCCGTAGCTTCTGAAAACTTTTCAACATCACGACACTTTCCATTTATAGTATAAATCATCTGTGCCGAACCGGAAATATAGCACGAATCCAAACTTAAATCCATAAAACCGCTCGCTTTCACAATCGGACGATTCTCTACTATGCTGTTTTCCATATCAGCCACATTATACCATCCATCTGCCAATTTGCGAGTTCCGAAATGCGTGGTACAAGAATAAGCAAAGCTTATGGCAACCAAAAATATTATGATTCTTATCTTCATCTTGAATTCTTTTCTTCAAAAGTAAATATAAAAAATAAAAGAACGGGCATTATAATCAGTCAATTTCACGAAAGGATGTTGTAAAACACATAATTTATTATTGTAATCTCGCTAAAAATGTCCTACATTCGCTATGTTGAAAATTTCCGAATACCCATGACTGGAATAAGCAGAATGTTGAAATTCATAACCGAGCTTCGCGACAACAATAACCGTGAATGGTTTGCTGCTGTAAAGCCTGAATATGAAAAGATACGAAATGAATGCTACGACGAAATCGACAAATTGATAGCTCTCATTTCCCCTTTCGATGAAAACCTCATCGGAGTAGAAGCAAAAGATTGCGTTTACCGTATTTATCGCGATATCCGATTCTCAGCCGATAAATCACCGTTCAAGACCCATTTCGGCATTGTGCTGGGAAAAGGAGGTAGAAAATGCTGGGATGCAGCATACTACCTACACATCGAGCCAGGCGAATGTGCATTATATGGAGGGGTATGGTTTCCCGAACAACCAGTCCTGACAAGATTGAGACACGACATTTACGACAATATCGAGGAATTTATGGCAATACTTGAGAAGCCCGATTTCAAAGCTAAATTCAAAGGGCTGACAGGAGACTCTTTGAAATCAATGCCAAAAGGATTCCCCAAAGATTGTCCATATGGCGACATTATCAAAATGAAGGAATTTTTAGTTATGGAGCACTTTCCTGACAAATATTTTTCCAACAAAAAATGGCAAGAAAGCATAGCCTCCGACATAAAACTTATGAAGCCATTCATTGATTTTCTTAATTACACTTTCGAAGAATTGCGCAATTAAGAGGACTATGTGCATAAAACCATAAGAAGATTGCACAAAAAAACATTTTTTGAGCATTAAATATTACACAAACAAGCACCTAATGTGCGAAAAATTAAATAGTTATAAAAGCAGAAGCAACGGTTACGGATTTCAATTATTTACTATAATTTTGTATCATAAAAATTAATTAAACACGAAAAGATATGGCAAAAATACGAGGTGCCGTCGTAGTGAACGAGGAAAGATGCAAAGGCTGCAACCTGTGTGTGGTGGCATGTCCCACACATACACTAGCTCTTCAGCCTAAAGATGTGAACAACCGAGGATACCATTATGCTTATATGGCAGATGCTCCTGCCTGCATCGGATGCGCGAGCTGTGCGCTGGTTTGTCCTGACGCCTGCATAGAAGTATATAAGGTTCGTGTAGATTAACAAAGTAAGAACAAAAAAGCGATTTTCTATGAACGAAGAAATAAAATTGATGAAAGGTAACGAAGCGCTGGCAATGGCAATGATCCGCTATGGCGCCGACGGTTATTTCGGTTACCCCATTACCCCTCAATCAGAAGTGCTCGAAACTCTTATGGCACAAAAGCCATGGGAAACCACCGGTATGGTCGTTCTGCAAGCAGAAAGTGAAGTTGCTTCCATCAATATGGTTTATGGCGGAGCCGCCTCAGGAAAAGTGGTATGCACATCATCTTCAAGCCCTGGCATAAGCCTGATGCAGGAAGGCATATCATATATGGCAGCAAGCGAATTGCCGGCTTTGATAATCAACGTAATGCGCGGAGGACCTGGCTTAGGAACCATACAACCTTCGCAAGCCGATTATTTCCAAGCCACGAAAGGCGGTGGCCATGGCGATTATCACCTGATTACGCTTGCTCCGTCATCGGTACAAGAGATGTGCGATTTTGTTGGTTTAGGATGGGATTTGGCTTTCAAGTATCTCACCCCGGCAATCATTCTCGCCGATGGCGTTGTCGGACAGATGATGGAAAAAGTGGTGCTTCCGCCTCAACGCAAACGTTTCACGGACGAGGAAGTACGCCAGCGTTGCCCGTGGGCAGCCAACGGACGCAAAGGTATGCGCAAGAAAAACATTGTAACATCCTTGGAGCTGGATCCGTCACTGATGGAAATCAACAACGAGCGTTTCCAGCGCACATACAAAAAAATTGAAGAAAACGAAGTGCGTTTCGAAAGCATCGGAACAGATGATTGCGACTATCTGATTGTGGCTTTCGGCTCATTGGCAAGAATCAGCCAGAAAGCAGTGGAAATGGCACGCAAGCGTGGTCTGAAAATAGGGATACTTCGGCCGATAACTCTTTGGCCGTTCCCGAAAGCAGAAGTGGCACGCCTGTCAAAGCAAGTAAAAGGCATTTTAGTACCCGAGCTGAACGCAGGACAAATGATTGAGGACGTGCGGCTTGCCTCTTGCGGAAATGTCCGTGTCGAGCATTTCGGCAGACTTGGAGGTATAGTGCCATCTCCTGACGAGATATTGGATGCATTCGAAAAAATGTTTCTTACTAAATAAGTATTAATCACGAAAAACTATTCCATATGGATGTCAACGATATAATTAAGCCGGAAAATCTCGTTTACAAGAAACCGGTACTAATGAACGATAATCATATGCACTACTGCCCCGGATGCAGCCATGGAGTCGTGCATAAGCTTATTGCAGAACTCCTTGAAGAAATGGGAGTGGCAGAAAAAGCAGTAGGTATCGCCCCCGTAGGGTGTGCGGTATTCGCCTACAATTACATAGACATCGACTGGGTTGAAGCCGCACACGGCAGAGCTCCTGCTCTTGCGACAGCCATAAGCCGACTATATCCTGAAAATCTGGTGTTCACCTACCAGGGTGACGGCGACTTAGCAGCCATAGGAACATGCGAGACTATCCACGCCGCCAACCGTGGAGAAAACATAACGATAATATTTATCAACAACGCAATCTACGGTATGACGGGTGGTCAGATGGCACCGACAACACTCATCGGTATGAAAACGGCAACGACACCTTACGGTCGGCGTGTGGATTTGAACGGATATCCGCTTACAATCACCGACTTGCTTACACGGCTCGATGGCACGTGCTATGTCACACGACAGAGCGTGCACACTCCTGCTGCTGTGCGCAAGACCAAAGCCGCAATCAAGAAAGCGTTCCAAAACAGCCTTGACAAAAAAGGGACTTCCATTGTAGAGATTGTCAGCACTTGTAATTCCGGTTGGAAAATGTCTCCAGCTGCCGCCAACGACTGGATGGCGGAACATATGTTTGAGAAATATCCGTTAGGCGATTTAAAAAATGTATAAGCTATGAAAGTTGAAATAGTTATAGCCGGATTCGGCGGACAAGGTGTGCTGTCGATGGGCAAAATATTGGCATATGCCGGATTGATGGAAGACTTGGAAGTCACTTGGATGCCGGCATACGGTCCGGAGCAACGTGGCGGCACTGCCAATGTCACTGTAATATTAAGTGATGAGAAGATTAGCTCACCAATCCTTAACTCATACGATATTGTAGTTGTCCTGAACCAGCAAAGTCTTGATAAATTCGAAAGCAAAGTGAAACCTGGCGGTGTTCTCATTTATGACAATTACGGAATCCATCGCGCTCCCGAACGTAAAGACATATCTGTCCATAACATCAACGCGATGGAAGCTACATTCGAACTAAAGAACGACAAGGCCTACAACATGGTCGTACTCGGGGCGTTGCTCAAAGTCCGTCCGGTAGTGACACTTGAAAGCGTGTTGAAAGGATTAAAGAAATCGCTTCCTGAGCGCCATCATAACCTCATACCATTGAATGAGGAAGCCATAAAGAAAGGTATGTCTCTTATTGAATTATAAGATAGACAGTCGCTCACACGCTTTGCGTGACCGGAACCTTGCTTGTGTCATACAACAAGGCTCCTATGAAAAGAGCGGCAGAATAAGAATGGCGCACGCTGCTGAATATCAACAGTGTGCGCCATTCTTATTTATAAATTATCAATAGACGATTATTTCTCCATTCTCAGACCAATACATATCTGATCATATTTTTCAAGCAATTTTACTATAGAATTAAGAGTTGACTGATCTGTAAGGCTTACTAATTTTTCCACGAGATTGACCAATTTAGTAGCATCGGCTGCTATCGCAAGATTTGTAGGCGATTTCTGGAAATATACTGTAAGCGACCTGTCAGAGCCAAGCTTCTCAAGCAATTTCGACGCACCAAGTTTCAAGCTGTATGAGCCGTCGCCATTATCAGCAACTGTGCCTTTTACTTCTTTTCCTTTAATTGTCAACGTAAAATTACCTTTTTCATCAAATGTCATTTTGATACCATCTGCTCCCAACTTTGCATAAAGCGGTGACAATTTATCCTCAACCAAAGATGAAGCGGCTGCACCTCCTGCTTTTTCCAACAAATCATCAGAACGGAATATCACAGCAGGACTGGTTGTAGTCCAAGAACCCTGCAAATCGGAAACTTTCACCTTAGAAGAACCTAATACGTTGCTTACAACGCCACCCAACTTGCTGCTTTTGCCTAACAAATCCTTCAATTTGTTGTCCGCATTTGCAGACTGCACACCAAACAAGATTGCTACCACAGCAATCATCATCACTTTAGAATAATTCTTCATACCATAATTTTTTTAATCCGCTGCAAAATTACATATTTATTATTTCGCTTACGAATAATCTCCAAAACATTTTATGTTTTTGAAAAACAAACAGATACACATATGAATAAATTGCAGCCACAGACTTTGGGAAATCACCGCAGCAACACACATTGTCGGACTGATACTATACACTGCTATTTTCGCGACAGACACAAAAGACAATAAAACCTAACCGACAATCTTAGTGCCGGCATTAGCATCGGCTATTAAATCGGCACGAGTTATAACTACCCGACTAACCCCGGCAGCTACACAAGAAAAAGCATTGTCAAGCTTTGGTATCATACCGCCTGTAATTTTACCTGATTTCTTCAATTCACTATATTCACAAGGATTAATCTCATCAATCACACTACTGTCGTCATTCTCATCAAAAAGCACCCCCGCTTTCTCAAAACAATACACTAAATCCACATCGTAACGACTGGCAAGAGCCTTGGCAGTCTCACCGGCCATTGTATCAGCATTCGTATTCAGCAAATGCCCTTTCCCGTCGTGGGTTATAGGAGCTATTACAGGACAGTATCCATTCTCCACAAGCGTGGAGATTGCATCGGAGTTCACAATACGCACATCTCCTACCCAACCGTAATCAACCACTCCGACAGACCTGCGGACACTCAGCACCGCATTCATATCAGCACCTGTCAGTCCGACAGCGTTCACACCTGCTGCCTGCAATCCTGCAACAATACGTTTATTGACCAGACCGCCATACACCATTGTCACGACTTCAAGCATAGAGTCGTCGGTTATGCGCCTGCCATCCACCATCTTGGTCTCTATTCCAAGCCTTGCGGCAAGTGCAGTAGCCGAACGTCCACCGCCATGCACAAGCAATTTTCTCCCGTCTATAGTGGAAAAATCCGAAAGCAAGCGTTGCAATGCAGAGCCATCCTCCACTATTTTGCCCCCAACTTTTATGATTGTCAATTTTTCTTTTTTCATCTTTTCATTAATTTCAGCACGTCTGCCACCCCATCACGCCAGGCAACAGCAACATATATACCCGGTTGTAGTTTGTCTAAAGCAATCCGTCCAGATGGACAAATGACCTTCAAAACATCATTTCCGTACAAATCATAAATTGAAATGCACTCATACTTGCCATCTGAAATTATCTCATTGCCATCATACTTTAAACCCGCATTATCATTTATCTCAAACACGTCACCCTGCACATCGTCCCCCTTTTCAAAGGAAATGACAGGAGCAACAGCCATCGACAAATGGCGATCGCTATCTTTCCTCCAATAATTCTGATTTTCATAATCAATATGACTGTAAACAGTTGACAAGCCCTCTTCTCCCCTGTCAGGTCCGCATAATATGGCTATCTCATCAGCCGACATACCACGCATTGCACAAGGTATGCCGCTTATTACTACAAAAAATTCATCATCAACAGCGACCGGCTTCTCAAATTCGAATATGGTTGGCATACCGCTGTCATATGGTATGAGTTCTGCAACTGGCAAGGAAGCTGTTTCCATATAGTTATCCGATGGCAAACCATATTTATTTGCAGGACAAATCGAAACTTCTATAACAGCTTCTTCCGAAATATGCACCGTGCTGGCAAAATATACACAGACACCATTTATCACTGCATTTGTTACTGGCTTTTCAAATTTCTCTGCAAAAGCATCACCATATACGTTGGAACCGGCATAATATCCATACCAGGAAATATCCAAAGGCACTGACGACATCAATTCCCGCTCACTGTATTGAATGTTCCATACTTCGTGCGTACCGCCTGCCAACACTCCGCCATCAAGCGTAACCATCCGCTCCACTCCATTGTCAACTATCGTAAGTCCAACATTATAGCGTCCTTCTTTTTCAAAAACGACTTCAGCATCTTGACCTGAAATCTTTGCCAATTCGCCGTCATCAAGTGTCCAGGTCCATTCCGAAGGATTGCCCGACGACAATCCCTTGAAACGGACTTGTTTCCCAACAGGAACCACACACCCTGCCTCTGGTGAGGCATAGCATCCGTCAGGAATCCCGATAGCGGGATTCCCGTCTTCCGCAAGCAATAAAAACGGAACAAACAGCAGATTGAAGACTGCAATTCCTGTTTTCGACATATACCAAGTTATCTGACAACAACTTTTGCAACCTGATTGCCTATACGCACAATGTAAAGACCAGAAGGCAACTCTATTTCCGACACACCTGTTACAGCCTCTTCATTGAACAAAATGCCAGAAACGCTATAAACGTATGCTCTCACCACATTGCCATCCGGGACATTGATTAGCACACGGCATTTTCCGCCCGTAATCATCACATTGCCTGTAACTAATTCATCAACACCTGACTCTATGCGCTTTTCCAAATTTGTGAAAGCCAATGCAGCCGAACCTTCTTTAACCACTACAATGCCCGACACATCATAACTTAAGCCATCATCCGGAGAGACTGTACCATTGTAATAAGGATTTTCCGCATCACTCCATCCAGGAATTTCGTTGCCGTCATCCGATGCCATAAACACATATGAGCCGCTATCAGTAGAATTTACCATAACGTCTTCAACCTTCACATATTTATTGACATCCGATACTGTTATTTCATCCACAGATATAGGCGTAACTTCAACCGTCGCTTCAGGCTCTCCGAATGTATTCCCGACAGGATTCACCATTGCCGGAGTAAAACCATCAATAAGCTCATAACAACCTTGAGCCCCGGCAGGAATCACCTCCCCGCACGCATATGTCTTACCAATCGAACCTTTTATAAGCAATGCATCTCCGCTATCGTCAATTACATATAAATCATCTCCGTTGGAGAAAGTAACTGTCAGAGGGCAATTCATCTCAAACACGGTACCTGCTTCAGCCGCAGCACCGGCATCCTTCAATTCCGCTATTCCCGAAACATCGACGGCAACAGACTCCAACGTCTTTTCGTATCTCTTATACAGCTGGATAGGCGAATTTGAGCCTTTTTCATAATAATTGAATGAACAAGAACTTTCCTCAAACTGCAAAAACTTATCGCTTTCTATATCAACAACTCCATCAGAAAATGATATGACATTACCAAATATATTTGATATATAAACTCCGTCAACAGGT
>JADIMC010000115.1 GCA_017694955.1 Candidatus Limisoma faecipullorum | reverse complement strand
GTGATGCGCACAGGGTAGAAGTTTGAGTTGACTGTGACATTGCACGATGTGCCGTTTTTGGGCAGTGTGAACGATATGTCGGCGGATATTGCAGTGCCTGTGACCATCATTCTGTAAATCAGGTTGCCTTTTTTGTCGAATCGTTTTTCCACTTTAGTTATTTTCCCTTCCACAGTTATTCCTCCCAATCCGTTCGGACCGCTGAATCCTCGCTCGAAAGCAAGCTGCACTGTCGCAGTGTTGTCTTGAACAAGCACGAAATTGGTCGATTCGTTGACGTTCACGGTATATCCTCGGCGGAAACTAACCCTGTTGGCAACTACCACGAAGTGCATGTCATCGATGGCGGCGAGAGCCATTTCGAATTGCAGGGAGTCGAGACGCTCTTGTCGGCGTTTCTTTTCCTGTTTTTCTTGTTCCTTGCGCAGTTTCTCGGCAGCTTTAGCCGCTTTCTTGGCTTTGCGTTTTTCTGCACGTGTCATCTCGACAGTGCCATTGTCGTTGCTGGTTGTGGCGGCAAAAGTCTCGGTCCCGTTAAGAATAATCAGCAGGGTTGTTAATATGATTAGAAATTTCTGTTTCATAATATATATGTTTTGATTGTATATGAATTAAACAAATGTAATAGTACTATTGTTTAGGATGGCGTTTGCGAACAATGGCGGAGAGCAGCATCGATAGCAGCGATCCGAAGAATGTAGTCGTCCACAGCATTTCCACCGCAACCTCTATAGAGGTTGGCAGCATATTGTTGTCGATCAGGCTGTCGATTACTTCTGCTATGCCGGAAGTGTTGTCCGGGTCGAGCTCCTTGTACAATTCAGCGGCATTCACAGCCTGACGGTAGATGAAGTTCGGGTCAATATATTGCAGGTAGGCGTATGAGCACAATGCGCATATCATCGAGCCGCCGATGAATATCGATATGCCGAGCATCCATAGCGATGCGAAGTCGGAAGTGCAGAAATATTTCTTGTGAATCTTCACAATAAGGCGGTAGGTGAAGAATGGGGTATAGCAGAGCATAGCCAGTCCGGCGAGCGACAGCAGCGAGAACTGTTCGCTCAATACGGTGAAAAGGAATATCAGTGTCAGGTATATTCCCATCGGCACTCCTTTGTATGCTCCTTCGCGATATACTTGTCCCGGTGTCATTTTTTACTGTTTTTTAGTTGTGAATCCGCATTCTTCGAACAGGCGGAAATCGTCGGCCACGTTGTTGCCGGTCGTGGTCAGCAGGTCGCCTATCATCGTGCCGTTCACGCCTCCGCGCATCATCCGCTTTACGGCTTCGCGCGACAGCCTTGCCCTGCCGCCTGCAAAGCGGATAACAACTTTTGGAAGTATGAGCCGGAATATTGCGGCTGTGCGTATGATTTCTTCCTCGCCGAGCAGAGGTGTATTTTCCAACGCTGTGCCTTTTATGGGATTCAGTACGTTGAGAGGTACTGAATCTACACCAAGCTCTTTAAGCTCGAACGCGAATTCCACGCGCTGGCGCATCGTCTCGCCCATCCCTATGATTCCTCCGCTGCACACTTCCAGCCCAACGGATTTCGCGTTGCGTATCGTTTCCCATTTGTCTGCCGGTGTGTGGGTGGAGCAAAGCGATGGGAAATATGCCGATACGGTCTCCATATTGCAGTGGTAGCGTGTCACCCCGGCTGCTTTAAGCATCTCCAACGTCGGTTTGTCAACAAGTCCCATAGAGGCGCAGAGCTTCATATCGGTTCCGGAGGCTATTTTTTTGTAATCGTCGCAGAATCTTTCAGCGTCTCTTGCGCTTACCTTGCGTCCGCTTGTCACCATCGAAAACCGGTCAACGCCATAGCCGTCGTTGCGCTTGGCAAGATTCAACAGTGTTTCCGTATCGATTATCTCATATTTCTTTACGTCGGATTTTGCCTTCACCGACTGCGAGCACCATTTGCAGTCCTCGCCGCACAGTCCGGAGCGGGCATTGACTATGGAACAGGTATCCATTTGGTCACCGCAGAACAGGCAGCGTATCTCGTCGGCCGCGTCGCAAAGCTCGTCGATGTCGCAATTTTCTGCCAGTTCAACGGCTTCGTCTATTGTTATGCTGCCGCCATCCAATATGCGGCGTTTTATCTCTTCAATCATAATCGGGGAATGAAAAACTTTGTAAAGTTAGCTCATTCCTTTCAGAAATGGAACAGGTCACACCATTTTCAACCCGATGATTGAGATTATCAGTGTGGTGATGAAGAACAATCGGGCGAAAGTGGCGGGTTCGTTGAAGAAGAAAATACCAACCAATACAGTGCCTACCGCTCCGATTCCTGTCCATATAGGGTAGGCGGTGCCGATAGGTATGGTCTGTACGGCTTTTGCAAGTAAAACCATGCTCAGCGTAAGGCTTACGAGGAAGCCAGCCGCCCATAAGTAATGCTCAAGTGCGGTAGTTTCTTTCATTTTGCCGAGGCAGAAAGCGAATCCTGTCTCGAACAGCCCGGCGATAATCAGTATAACCCAGTTCATAAATTGTGTTTTTAGCCGATGCTGATGCCGGAAAATCCCATGAACGCCATTGCGAGCAGTCCGGCGCAGAGCAGTGCGATGGGCGTGCCCTGCATCGCTTTCGGCACGTCGGCAATCTCAAGCTGTTCGCGCACTCCGGCGAATATCACGAGCGCGAGCGCGAAACCTAACGCTGTTGACATTCCGTAAACCACGGATTCGAGCAGAGTGTATTGCTTCTGTATCACCGAAATTGCCACGCCTAAAACGGTGCAGTTGGTCGTGATTAGTGGCAGGAACACGCCGAGAGCCTGATAGAGCGACGGCATCACTTTCTTCATTATTATTTCGAGCATCTGCACCAAGAACGCAATCACGAGGATGAACGCTATGGTCTGCATATATTGCAGTCCGAGAGGATTGAGCACGCAGGTTTGGAGCGTCCACGTGACGGCTGTGGAAAGCGTGATTACGAACGTCACGGCGGCACCCATTCCTACGGCGGAGCTGATGCGCTTCGACACTCCTATAAACGGACAAATTCCGAGGAATTGCGAAAAGACGATGTTGTTTACGAATATCGCCGTTATTATGATTGAAATATATGTCAGCATTGTTTAGAGGATTTAAGTTTGTTGACTAATGCGATGAGCAGACCGAGCACTATGAACGCACCCGGAGCAAGGATGAACAGCAGCGGTGCATAGCTTTCGGGGTATATTGCCAGTCCGAACACCTTGCCTGTGCCGAGAAACTCGCGTACCGACCCGAGCAGCGTCAGAGCTACGGTGAAGCCGAGCCCGATGCCGAGTCCGTCGAAGAGCGAGTCGATAACGCCGTGCTTCGAGGCGAAAGCCTCTGCACGGCCGAGCAGGATGCAGTTGACCACAATCAGCGGGATGAAGATGCCCAATGTGCTGTAAAGGTCGGGTACGTAGGCCTGCATAAGCATCTGCAGGAGCGACACGAACGACGCTATCACCACGATGTAGGCGGGGATGCGCACCTTGTCGGGCACTATGTTGCGAATGGCGGCGATTGCCATATTGGAGAATATCAGCACGCTTGCCGTGGCAAGTCCCATGCTCATACCGTTGATTGCGCTGCCGGTGGTGCCGAGCGTAGGACACATGCCGAGCAGCAGCACGAATGTAGGGTTCTCCTTAATGAATCCGTTGACGAATATCTTTATCTTATTCATTGTCTTGCCCTTTCTGATTTGATGAATATTCCATATAAGCCTTGAAAGCGCTGTCGAGCGTTTTCAGGAATGCCCGGGACGAGATTGTAGCCGCCGTTATGGCATCGACATCGCCGCCGTCTTTTGATACTGTCAGCCGTTCTGTTCCGGGATTTCGCCCGACGATGCTGCGTTTGCCTTGCGGGTCGCGGAACCATTCCTGCATTTTCGAACCGAGACCGGGTGTCTCTGAATGCTGAAGCACGGAATAGTCCTTGACAGTGCCGTCTGCCTCAAAACCGTAAACCACTGCGATTTTCCCGGCAAATCCGTCGGCCGACGATTCCACGGCGGCTCCGGCGAGCTTGCCGTCTGCAATTGCGGGATAGATGGTCACTTCCGTGCCATTGATAGTAGTGGTGAATTTATCGTCGAAAGGATTGTTGTCGTGCTGCGGCATCACTTTTTCCATTGCCGCTGTTTGCGATTTGAATTCAGCCTCTTTGATAGGCGCTTCCGTCACTCCGTTTACCCACGAGAGCAGGACGGCGGCCACGATGGTGATTCCGCCTAAAGAAATCACCATATTTCTGAAATTCGATTCCGGTTGTTTCATCGTTTGCTCCTTTCTCCGAACCGTGTCGGCTTGAAATATCGGTTGATAAGCGGTGTCAGTCCGTTCATCAGCAGGATGGCGAACGACACCCCTTCGGGGTATGCCCCCCATTTGCGTATGATAACGGTTATCACTCCTATCATCACGCCGTAGATAATCATTCCTTTGTGCGACATCGGCGATGTGGCGTAGTCAGTTGCCATAAAGAACGCACCCAGCAGCAGGCCGCCGGTGAGCAGCGGCATCAGCGGATCATCGCCTAATGCGAGGTAGAACAGCGCGACGCTTGCGAGTATGGCCACAGGGATATGCCATGTAATAACCTTGCGGATGAGCAGATATGCCGCGCCTATGAGCAGCGCTATGGCCGAAACTTCACCCATGCTGCCTCCCATATTGCCTAAGAATGCGTCCCATGTCGAGACTTCCACTATGTCTTTCATCGAGGATGCAACCGATGCTCCTGTGTTCACGTCGCTGACGCTTTCTTTCATTGTAGAGAGGATTGTCGCGCCAGTCTCCATATCGAAATATTTCCAGCGGTTGACTATGGGGAGCGGCCAAGTGGTCATCTGTGCCGGAAACGAGAGCAGCAGGAACACGCGTCCTGCGATTGCCGGATTGAAAATATTGTTGCCAAGACCGCCGAACGCCATCTTGACAATTCCGATGGAAAATATAGAACCAAGGATTACGATATATACCGGAAGGTTTGACGGCAAATTGAGGGCGAGCAGCACGCCTGTCACGATTGCGGAATAGTTGCCGATAGTCGATTTCCCTTTTATCAGGAACCGTTGTATCAGGTATTCTGTTGCCACGCATCCGGCGACAGCCGACAGAAGCACCACGAGCGCGCCGGCTCCGAAAAAGAACAACGAGCAGGCCACTGCCGGCAGCAACGCGATAAGCACGTCGAGCATTGTGCGTTCCACTGACCTTTGAGTGTGGATGTGGGGTGATGATGATATGATTAATTCTTTATCCATTTCATTTGCTTTTTCTTGATTTGATGATTGCACCTGTTTTTGCCTTTCCGATACGTATGTGGTCGAGCAAAGGCCGGTGCGATATGCAGATGTAGGAGCATGAGCCGCATTCGATGCAGTCCATGACACGTTCAGCCTCCAGCCGCCCATAGTCTTTCAGTTGCGACAACTTGGCGAGCAGGTACGGCTCAAGCCCCATCGGGCAGACCGATACGCACGATGCGCAACGCACGCAATTTTCCGGCGTTTCGCGCATCGAATAGCGTTCCGGTACGACCAGTATTCCCGAAGTGCCTTTGTTGGTTGTTGCGTTGAGGTTGGATGCCGCCTTGCCCATCATTGGTCCTCCGAGTATCACCTTTTTCGTGCTTTCCGGCATTCCTCCCGCAGCTGATATTATTGCGGAGAGGGGAGTGCCAATGGCAACACGGTAGTTGCCCGGGTGCGAGAGGTCGGGACCGGTTACGGTGACAATCCGTTCTACCAAAGGAATTCCGTCAACAACCGCTTGTTTCACGGCGTAGGCTGTCGCTACATTTTGTACTACTACGCCGACAGATGCCGGAAGTCCTCCGGAAGGAACTTGCCTTCCTAAGACAGCGTCAATCAGTTGTTTTTCTCCGCCTTGCGGATATTTCACTTTCAGAGGGATCACCTCTATTCCGTTATTTGCTCCAGCCGCTTTCCTCAATGATTCTATTGCGTCAGGCTTGTTGGATTCGATTGCTATGCAGGCATTGTTTACGTTTATGGCTCGCATCAGCAGTTCTACTCCTGTGATTATTTCATCTGGTTTTTCAACCATCAGTTGCTGGTCGTTGGTCAGATATGGTTCGCACTCAGCTCCGTTTATTACAAGAGTGTCAACAGGTGTGTTCTTTGGCGGCGTAAGCTTCACTTTTGTGGGGAATGTCGCCCCTCCGAGTCCTACTATTCCTGCATCGTCGATTATACTGATGATTTCTTCAGGAGAAAGCCCGGATATTTCGTCTGCGGTGCGCGGACGTTTTTCTTCGCGGTTCTCGCCGTCGGGAGCTATGAATACCGATAAGCTTTCGAAACCGAAAGCGTTTTTATATTTGTCGATTTTTTTCACAGTTCCGCTTACCGGCGAATGTATGTTGGCGGATACGAATCCTGAGCTTTTGCCTATAAGCTGGTATTTTGCAACTTTGTCGCCTTTTTCAACGCAGCATTGGGCAGGGGCACCGATATGTTGGGAAAGAGAGACTATGTATTCTTCCTGTTGAGGGATTCCTATAATCGGGCATCCTGCTGACAATTTGTTTTCCGGCGGATGTATGCCGCCCTTTCTGAATGTCTTTAACATACCACCTCCTCTTTTACAGCGGGTTTCTCAGGAAAATTCACGGCTTTGATGCAATGAACGGGACAAGCATCGACACATTTTCTGCACAATCGGCACTTCTCGTCATCGATATAGGCGAGGTTGTCAGTAATGGTAATTGCATCAAACGGACATACTTTCGCACATTTGCCACACCCTATGCATGCGGCTTTGCATTCTTTCATCGCTTCTGCACCTTTGTCGTGATTGGAACAAGCTACATAGACACGTCTGTTTTTCGGACCTTTGTTTCGTAATTCGATTATATTGCCGGGGCATGCTTCAACGCAAGCCCCGCAAGCTGTGCATTTCTCATCATCGAATGTGGGAATGCCGGTTTCTTCATCCAGCTTTATCGCATCGAACATGCATGCATTCACGCAGTCGCCGCATCCAAGGCATCCGTATGCGCAATCGGTCTCGCCAGCATAGATAATACGCTCGATGGCACACGATCGTGGACCGTCGTAATGGGATGTGTGCTTGCGGACCATACAAGAGCCATTGCATTTGAGTACGGCAACTTTCGGCTTTCCTGCTTCCGCTTTCAGCCCGAGATATTCGCCGATAGCGTTCATTGTGCTGTCGCCTCCTACCGGGCACCGTTTGCCCTCCAAAGAACCGCTGTTGACGCAATTGGTGGCAAAGTCACGGCATCCGCTGAATCCGCATCCTCCGCAGTTTGCGCCCGGAAGCATCTTTTCGACATCATCGATGCGAGGGTCTTCCTTGACTTTGAATTTTCTTGCCACGATGTAGAGCAGTGCTGCACTTAAAATGCCTGTCCCGCCCAACACAGTGACAGCCGATATTATGGGATTCATATTGTTTGTTAATTTGTTAATCTGTATATCTTTAAGTTGTAGTTATCGTTTTTTAGCAATTTCAGTCTATGGATAATCATAAAATATAATGCTACCGACACGATTCCTGCAGATGCTGCTGTGATGTCGGTGGCATCAAGCAATTTTGCCAAGGCAATTATTCCTACTGTTATTAGCAGCGGCAGTGCGCAGGCAAACAGTATTGCTTTCCATACAAGCGTTGATATGATTTCTATTTTCACTTCATCGCCTGTGATTAATTTTTCAGAACAGCTGTTGAGTCCGGTTTTCACGAATTCCGAACCGTTGCTTTTGCAAAAGGAAGCAATAGCGCATTCTCCGCATTTTTCAGTGCCGTTGATGCGTATCGTATATCCGTTTTCGTCAACATCTGTGACTTTTCCAATATGTGTTACCGTCTCATTTGCCATAATTTTTATTCATAAAGCAATTGCAAGTCGTCGATAACTAATTCTGCTCCTGTCGAAACGCCTTTTTCAAGATGGTCGGTAGTCTTTATCTTTCTTGTTTCCTCCGACTGGTCGTAGGAAGCATAGCACGATGATGACACCATCACTTGCAGTTTTGTAGCTTGCATATTGCGGATGGTGTATGTGACGGGAACAGAAAATCGTGTGAATGAGGTTGAGGCATGCAGCTCTCCGCGTCCTTCTCCTATTACGGTTGCATTTCCATCGGTTTCGTTGATGAGGCGGATTGTTACAAGACCGGTCTCTTCTGTGTCGTTCACATCTTGCCGATAATAATAATATCCTGTGATTGCTGTCGGTCTGGAAGTGAAACTGATGCCTTCTTCATATTTCTCACTTCCATCGGCGGCGAATGTATATGTGCCGAGGAATATTTTCCCTGCTGAGCGGTTGGCTATGTGTGGCACATTGCGGCTGAAATATCCATCATCGGTGCGTGTGTCGCGGGGAGGCTCAATCCCGTTGATGTCCCATGCCGCATTAGTCAGTTTGACAGCATATTGCCCTTCATAGCTGTTGCGGATGATTTCTGTTGTCGGGACTTTGAACCACGTGTTGCTTGTCCGTGCGTGTTCCGAGCAGGTCTTCGCGTTGACGCTTGCCCACCCTTCAGCTTCTGAAACTTTGATAGAAGAAGTGTTGTAGGTAGGCATCCAGCTATTGAGATTGGAATACTTGCCTCCGCAGTTGATTAGCGGTATGTTGATGGTTTCTTTTATGTTGTCCTCGAAATCGCCGTTTGATAGCTCGACAGCATCTTCTGTCGTGAAATCGATATGCTTTTCATCATTGGCGGACGTTGATACAACGATGGAGTAGCCAGTTGAAGGCATAAGAGTCGATATCGTGATTCTATGTTCTTCAGGTACACGTTCGATGACGGCTGGATGGAGGTCGCCGCCTTTTTCTTTTATGTACACAGATATGTATTTGATTATTTTTTCGGCATAGTCGCCGGTGATAATGATATCGGCTTTTGAAGTCCATATGTTGTCACGCTCGCAGATTACTCCGAATTCCGGAATTTGTCTGCGCAGAATGACAGGCTCTGAATATCGCAGACCGTTTTTATATTCTGCTCTGACCTTGAGCATATGTAGCTCTTCTGGAATTATTGTCGTGACAGAATAAGTCCCGTCGTCGTTGTTGGATACAGAAACGGTTTTCAATGTGTTCCAGATGTCGCCGCTTGTTTCGTATTGTAATTGTATATCGTTGAAATCGTCACCGTTGTAAGCTACGTTGAATATTGCCTTGTCTGCTTCGAGTGGTATTTCTTCCGGAGGCATTATCCTTATGTTCACCGGATTGATTACAATGGTGATTGTGCATGGTGTGCCGCTCACCCGTCCCTGTTTGTCTTTTGCCTGTAAGGTTATATCATAGGCTGTGCTTTCTCCGTTGGATGCGGGAAGACAGGAGGCAAGTTCAGTGAAATCGATTGTCACAAATTCCGAGCCTTCCGTGTTGCCTTCTGCTATGATTAGCCCTGACAGCGTGTCGCTAATGCCGTTTGCTATGTCGGTCTCATTGATATTGAAGCCATTCGAAGATATGCTTGAATGTACGCTAAGATAGAGGTGCTGCAAACCTCCGGGAATTGTCAATTCACAAATTACAGGCGTTTCTATTGTCTCGTTTTCCGATATCTCCAATGTGTTGTTTTCTTGTAGCCCTTGTGTCTTGAAAATTGGAGGAGCGGTTGAGAACAGGGCGTCATCGACTTCTACCGTCATCGGCGAATTCACGGTGTGCCCGTCATAGACAAAGCATATCGTGTTGCTGCCGTCATCAGGAGTTGTGGCATATATTTCATAATGTTCGGCAGATTCGGCATTTTCGATTTCAATTGGTTGAATGGTCACTTCTCGTCCTGAATTGTCGGTGATTGTGACTTCTCCGCGTATTTTGCCGGGATTTATCATAGCTGCCATATCATTACGTGATAAAGCTACATATTTGCCGTTGTCTGACTTTACACGAATTGACAGGTCTTTTATAATCTGATTATTGATTCTTTTTGTGCTTGTGATTATGGTGCTTGCCACTTTGCAGTCGAGCGATATTTCCGTAAGGCTGTTGTCGTTGACATAGGCTTTGCATTCCGCTGCAAAAACCGGTGTGACATATCCTTCTGCATCTGTCTGTCCTGAAGAAGCCTGGAATGTGTAGTTGTCAACAGGAATCATCTTATGCGTCTGCTCGAATTCTTCTATGTTTTTCCATTCACGGAGGTTGCCGTTCTCTCCTTTTGCCGAGATTGATATGGAATTGATATCAGGCGCGTCGATTTTTATGGGTTGCGCCAATGCGATATTTGTGATGGTGGTATCTATGCTGAGCGTTATTCCCAAATCGCCATAACCCGTTGCCAGTTGGTTGTAGTCTTCCTTGCAGCCAGCTGTGATCAGCAATAATGATGAAAGGATATATAGGCTAAGTCTTTTCATACGGGCTAATTTGAATGCAAAATTAATTATTTGCTCCGTTTATTGAAATTTAAGTTGTGATTAAATGATGTTGAAAGTGAAAAAAGGTTGGTTTTTCAGCAAATTGGGATAAAGGGTTTGTCTTATTCGGGTCTTAATCGTAAATTAGCACCCATAAATAATAATTTTAATATTTTGAAATGAAAAGAATACTCCTTATTTCCGCTCTTTCGTTAGCGGCATTGACTATTAGTGCGGCGAATCCTAAACACGAATTCAGAGGAGCCTGGCTCCATACGGTGCATCAGGGACAGTATGCCAGGATGACAACAGATGAGACAAAAAAATATCTGGAAGACCAGCTCGACAAATTGAAAGCTGCAGGGTGCAATGCTGTCGTGTTCCAGGTGCGTCCGAGTGCTGATGCCTTTTATGAGTCTGAATTGGAGCCTTGGAGCCGTTTTTTGACAGGTACTGCCGGGAAAGCGCCTTCTCCTTATTGGGACCCGTTGGAATTTATGATAGAGCAGTCGCATGCGAGGGGTATGGAGCTGCATGCTTGGTTGAATCCGTATCGTGTGACTTCTTCAAATAATGAGAAACTCGCTTCAAGCCACATCTATCATAAGCATCCGGAGCGATTCGTGAAGTATGACGGCAAATTATATTTCGACCCGGGATTGCCTGAAAACCGTGAGTTTATAGAAAGTGTGGTTGCAGATATTGTATCGAGATATGATGTTGACGCCATTCATATGGATGATTACTTCTATCCTTATCCTGTCAAAGGAAAGGATTTTCCTGACGACAAGTCGTATGCTGAATATGGTAACGGTATGGACCGTGGCGATTGGCGTCGTCAGAATGTGAATTTGCTTATAGAGGGATTGCATGAGACGATTGCAGTGACCAAGCCGTGGGTACGGCTTGGTATCAGCCCGTTTGGAATCTGGCGTAACAAGTCGAGCGATCCTAAAGGAAGTGATACGAACGGTTTGCAGAACTATGACGAGCTTTATGCCGATGTGCTGCTTTGGACGGAAAAAGGTTGGGTGGACTATATGCTTCCTCAGCTTTATTGGACATTGGAAAAGAAAGTCGCTTCATCTGAGAAACTGGCATATTGGTGGAATGATAACGCGAATGGGCGGCATATGTATATTGGACAGTCGATAGGCGCTACTATGGATACTCCTGATTTGGCGCCGTCGAAGAATCCTACGCAGCTTGACCATAAAATCCGTTTGTCGCGCGAGTTGCCGAATATTCATGGCAATTGCTGGTGGCCCGGGTATATGATTACATCGAATTATAAGGGAATAGCCGATTCGTTGGCAACGAATCAGCAGTCAACCATAGCGCTGGTGCCTTCTTATCCGTGGATTGACAATGTCGCGCCTGACGAAGTCTCTGAATTGAAAGTGAAGGGCCGTATGATTTCGTGGAAAGCACCGGCAACTGATGATGTGATGCAGCAAGCCCGTGCATACGTAGTGTATCGTTTCGATAAGAATGAGAGGACGGATTTGACTGATGCGGCTTCGATTGTTTGTGTGACATACACGCCGGAATATCAGATTCCTGATGATGTGGAAGGCTCGTACCATTATGTGGTTACTGTGCTCGACAGGGCGAATAATGAGAGCAAGTCTGGCAAGTCTGTCGTCGTGGAATTGTAATGGATAAATATAAGATACTCTTCGTTTGCCTTGGGAATATATGCCGTTCTCCGGCAGCACAGGCTGTGATGGAACGGATTGTCGCCGAGCGTGGAATTTCTGATAAGGTGGAGGTCGATTCTGCCGGAATATCCGGTTACCACAGGGGTGATTTGCCGGATAAGCGGATGCGCGTGCATGCGGCAAGGCGGGGATTGCAATTGACCCATTTGAGCCGTCCGGTTTCACATTCCGATTTTGAGAGGTTTGACTTGATAATTGGTATGGATGATGCCAATGTCGATGATTTATGCGATATGGCTTTTTCTCTTGAAGAGGAGGCCAAGGTCGTTCAAATATCGAGATTCTTTCGCAATTATAAAGGGCAGGATTGTATTCCCGACCCGTATTACGGTGGCTCTGAGGGGTTTGAGAATGTGCTTGACTTGCTTGATGACGCTTGCGGCACTATTGCTGACCTGATTCAGTCGGGAGAGTTGTATGATTTAGGAAAATAATATGAAATTCGAGAATATGAAAAGATTGATTTTTGCGTTGTTTGTGCTTGCCGCTGCTGTGTCGGCAAGGGCTGGTGCTGGTGTCGCTCCGGTTTCTTTAGATTGGGAGTTGCTTGAGACGGAAATGGCAGGCACTTATAATAATATGTTTGTTCTTAAGAATGTGAGTGACGGTGATTTGGGCGCTGATTGGAGCATCTATTTCAATATGTTTCCGCGCACGATTATTACCGCAGACGACTGTCCGGTGGTGTTCTCGGAAGTGCAGACCGGTTATTACAAGATGACTCCTAAATATGGTTTCAAGCTTGGAAAAGGAAAATCGTTAAAAATTGAGTTTGCCATAAAGGGAAGGTTCCCGGGAGTGAGCTATGCTCCGGACGGCGGGCATTTTGCTTATGCAACCGATAGCGTAGCGCGGCCGTTGACGATTGTCAGGGCATTGATAAATCCTGCATATGTGCCGAAAACAGATATCTATCCTACAGCAGAACGTGTTTATGCCTTGAATTCAAGGGTGAATCCTGTTGATGTCGCGGTGCCGTTTAATCCTTTCGAGATATTGCCAGGATTGAAAGTTGTGGATGATTTGGACGGATATTCACGGATTGGTGGAAAGTTCTCGGTATCGGCTCCTGGTTGGTTGGAAAGAGAGCTGGCATATGCTTCTGAAAAATTGCAGGAGCGCGGATTATTCGCGGATGGGAAGGCTGCCGCTTCACTGGCATTGTCGCTGATAAGCCGTGCGGATGTCAAGAAAGCGGAAGGAAAGAATAATGATGAATACTACGAAATATCAATTGACGGAGAGAATTGGGAGGTTAAAGGTGTTACTGCGGATGCCGTGCTGAATGGTGTGAAATCAGTGATGAAGATACTTGACCATAATTATGGTAGTCCTTCTCTGCCGAATGTGGAGATTTGTGACTGGCCTGATTTCCACTATCGAGGTATGATGTTCGACATTGTACGCAATTATACTGGGCTTGATGCAGTTAAGAAGGTGATAGACAGAATTTCTGCATATAAGCTTAATGTGTTGCAGTTGCATTTTGCTGATGACGAGGGGTGGCGTCTGGAGATTCCGGGATTGCCGGAATTGACGGAAGTAGGCTCACGCCGTGGTATGACAGCTACGGAGGAAAGCTATATGTGCCAGTTCTATGCCGGTAATGGAAATCCTGACGACCTTTCGACTACATCGAATGGCTACATAACGCGCAATGAATTTATCGAGTTGTTGAAATATGCTTATGCGCGCGGTGTGAGAATTGTGCCGGAGGTGGAGACGCCGGGACATGCGCGTGCAGCCATCGTTTCAATGAAAGCACGTTATAAGAAATATGAAAAGGATGATTATGACGAAGCGGAGCGCTACAGGCTTTGGGATTGGAACGACACATCCCGTTACACATCTGCTCAGGGATATCACGATAATGTGCTTAATCCGGCTCAGGAGGGCACCTACCGTTTCCTTGAAAAGGTGGTTGACGAGATTCTGCTTATGTATGAGGAGGCTGGTGTCGAGATGCCATTCTTCCATGCAGGTGGCGACGAAGTGCCCAAGAATCCTTGGACAGGTTCGCCTGATGTGCGGAAACTGATGGAGGAAAAAGGCTTTAAGACAACCCATGATGTGCACGAATATTTTGTAGTCCGTATGGCGGACATCGTTTCTGCCAAAGGCATAAAGGTCGGAGGATGGCAGGAGTCGGCTATGGGGCATGACGAGGCTACGGATAAATTCCTTCGCGACAAGTTTGCAGGAATCAACAGCTGGAATACGATACCCGACTGGGGAGATGATTCCATTCCTTATTCGATTGCCAATAACGGCTACAAGGTGATTCTTAGCAATGTGGGCAATTTCTACCTTGATATGGCATATAATGCAAATCCGGAAGAGCCGGGTTTGAGCTGGGGAGGATATGTCGATGAATACCGCTCGTGGGAAGGTCGCCCTTACGACATTTATCATTCTACTTCGCTGACACTTGACGGCAAACCGCTTGGCGCAGATGTGGCAGAAGGGAAGCCGGTGCTCAATGAGGAATCCAAGAAGAACATAATAGGCATTCAGGCACAGATGTTTGGCGAGACCATCCGTAATTTCGGTATGGTGGAGCTGTATATGTTCCCTAAGATTTTCGGTGTGGTTGAGCGTGCTTGGAATGCCACTGTCGATGATGAGAAGATGGAGCTGATACGTTATAACCGTCTTATTGGTACATCGGAGCTGCCGTATTTGCAGCGTTGCAATATCAATTTCCACCTTGGTATGCCCGGCATCCGCCGTTCTGACGATATGATATTCATGAATTCTCCGTATCCGGAAGCGGAAATCCGCTATACTACCGATGGCAAAGAGCCTGATTCCGGCTCCAAGTTGTGGAAAGGACCGGTAAAAGCTTCTGGGAAAGTCATCAAGGCAAAGCTGTTCTATCTTGGTAAGGAAAGCAAGACAGTGGAGTTGCGTTGACAATCCGTAGATGTGATATCAAGAACTTAAAATTTAAATAGTATGAAAAATTATATTGTTGCCGTTTTGCTGTCGCTATGTGTGGTGGCGACAGCATTTGCGCGTCCTGCGCTGATCGGGCATAGGGGAAGCTATTGGGGTGTTGAAAATTCCGCTGAGGCATTCATTGCCGGGGCAGAGGCCGGTTATCAGTATCTTGAGACAGATGTGAAGGTTGCCGGCGACGGCACGTTCATCCTTATTCATGATGACGACACGGAAAGGCTTGGAGGAAATCTCGACATCCTCAGTGCCACTATAGACGAGCTTAAAGCCGAGACTTATACGCAGACGCGTGGCGGTGTCACATATACCGGCAAAATCTGCACGCTTGAGGAATATCTTCAGATATGCAAGGATTATGGTTGCATACCGTTCATAGAGCTTAAATGGGCAGACGGAATCAATAATAATGATTGCAGCAATCTCGGGCGGATGGTCGAGACCGTGATTGAATATGGATTCGGTGATGAGGCTATTATCAATACTTCAATGCGAAATTGTCTTAAGTATGTGAGGGACAATTATCCGGATTTCAAACTGATGTTTCTTTGCAATACTAATTGGGAATCGAATTTCGACTGGTGTGTGGAAAACAATATCGGCGCATATATCCAGACCGGATGCTTTGACAAGGAAACTGTAGTGCAGTTTCACGAGCAGGATTTGCCTGTCGGTGTCTGGACTGTGAATACGGAGGCTAATTACAAGATATACGGTAATTATGGATGTGATTTCATTGCAGTGGATTATTTGAAGACCGACAATCTTCCGGAGCTTGACCCGTTTGCTCCGTTGGTGCCTAACAGGATCGACTATCCGGACCATCGCGGAATCGTTCAGGAAGAATATGCGCCGGAGCTTGAAGGCGTGGACGGAATGCCGGCGGATGGCGTGAAAAAGGTGTTGATATATGGTGATAGGTGCTATCAATTGAAAACTGACGGCACGTTGACCGTGCTGGTCAAGCCTGCTGGTAGCGGTGGCACGAGGGCTGCTTCTGCGGCAAGAGTGGCAGGTGGTGTGTCTGACATCGCGCTTTCTGCCGATGGCGTGCTGTTTGCGGCTGCGGCTTCTGCCGATGGTGTGGCATTGTTGAGATACGGCGACGAGGGCTTTTCTGAATTCCTCTCCTTGGATGATGCTGTGGCTTCGACTCCGGTTTGTGTTAGCGGTGCGTCAGATAGTGGCTTGTATGTCTATTATATGGGTACTGATGCTGTCCGTCGTTTGGAGTTTTATGATGAAGGCGATGGAGAGCCGCAAAGTGCATATCTCAGGAGCAATATGTGCGAGGGGCTTGAGGCTGTTGCATTGGCAGTGTCGCCGTTCGACCGCGACAATGTCTTGGTGAAACGTGCCGATGGCTCGTTTGCGGAATATTCGTTTGACAGGGAAGGATTGGATTTGTCCTTGTTTATGGATGTCCCGGAGGAAGTGTTCCCTGTTGAGCAGTCGATGATTCATCCTTTCCGCTACGGTGCGGCGTTATATGCCTTGTCTGTTCGTCGCGACGATGCGGGGAAGGCTGTTTTCCGGATGGTTGACATTACAGGCGGATTCCAGTCGGCAGAGGTTGTCAGTCAGGAGATTGTCCCGTTTGAAGATGGCGGAGAAGGCTATCTCGCAGGTTTTGGAGATGTTGAGAACGGTTTCATTTATTTGTATCTTTATGATAGCTCTGCCGGATTGGCTCGTTATGTGATCGAGGGCGAGGAGCCGGAGGGAAATATCGGCGAGGTTGATTTCCGTTTGGAAAAATTGTGGAGCTTTACGGATAACGAGGGTAACGCTCCGGAACATATCGACGGTTCGAATGCTCAGCAGGGTGGTGCCTACAAAGGTTATTTCTATATAAACGATTGTGCTGACAAGCTGATTTATGTATATGGTAAGGATGGTCTTGCTGGCACGCTGCCCGGTGGCTCTGGATGGGGCGCGGCGTGTGACGATGCCGGAAACGTGATAGTGCGCGACGATAAGAATGCCGGTAATTCGCATATTCTGATGATTTATCCGTCAGGAGTGATGCCGGGGGACGATGTGGAGGCCGTGAGACTTGAATTCGATTTGCTCGACAGCGGGCAGACTAATTTCATATCGGCGAGCGGCGATGTGCTCGGCGATGGAGGATATGTGTATTTCTATCCAAACGGACAGACTGTGGTTAATATGGTGGAGATTGCCAATGGCGAGGTTGTCGATATTTTACGTAGCGGTGAATTGTCGATACTGTCGTCCACGGCAGGATATGTCATTCCTTACCGCAACAACCCTGAGAATTGGCTGTATATGGTGCGTAATAACGGGATTTATGAATACAACGGGACTGATGCCGGATTGCTGGTAGGAGGCTCAAGCACACGTCCGCCTTTGCGCAACAGCACCTGCGGTGCAGAGTATTTCCTGCTTAGCAGCCATGAGATTGTCATTTATAATTCAGGCGCTAATTATAAAGGAGGTTTCACCATAAAGGATTTGACAGAAAACGTATATGTTGAATCTGTCTCCCCGATTGGGTCGAAAGGCTACGAGGAAGGCGGAAACTATTCGGTTTCCAACTGGATGTTTGCAGAAAAGATAGATGCTGGAAGTTATTATCTTTATCAGTATTGCCCGGCCAATGGAATCGCCGTTTACCGTTTCTGGGATGCCAACTATGTGCCAGATGGCGGTGTGGAGGCTGTCGCCGTGGATGAGCGTCTTTCGGTTTATCCTAATCCTGCTGCGGATGTGCTGCATATTGATACGGCAGAGCCTGTCAGTGATGTAGCCGTATATTCAATGTCGGGTGCGGAAGTGCTTCGGATTGAAGGTGAATCTGTCCGTCAGATTGACGTTTCCGGCTTGCCGGCAGGTATGTATGTTTTGAAAGCTGATGGAAAAGTCGCAAGATTCGTGAAGAAATTCTGAGAGCATAAATCAGCAGCTTATTAATGTTTTGGTGTCACTGCCCGCAATCTGTCGGGCAGTGACATTCTTTTTCGTGGGGAATGGTGATTTCTGCCTGATAATTTGCTGATTGCCTGAAAAATCGTTATATTCGCAACGAATAGAAACATTAAAATTTAGTGCTTATGAAAAGGTTGGTTTTGATATTGATGGTTGCTTTTTTTATACCATCGTTTGCTATTTGTCAGACTTATAAAATGTATTATACCAAGAATTATCATAACCAATTGCGATTAAATACAGCAACTGGAGAAGTCGTGCAGATTCAAGATGATGGACAATCGTGGGTAATTTGTAATGGAATAGAACTTTTAGGAAAAGAGAATGGACGTTTCTGTTTATATGAAACTCAAAATATGTGGACATTCATAATGCTTGATACATATACAGGAAGGAATTGGCAAGTGCAATTTAGTGTAAAAGGAGAAGATTATATGTTTACTTATCCGATAAACATATGGCCATTGGCATATCCAATGGATGACTCTAAATGGATTAACCGTTTCCAAATGTTTGCTACACAAAATATGTGGAACTTTATAATGCTAGATTCCTATGATGGCAGACTTTGGCAAGTCCAATATAGTGTAGAGGATTTAGGCTCGTTGATTTGTGTGCCAATAAATACATTAAGATTAATTGAATCCAAAGATAGAAGCGTATTTTCTATTCAGCCTATGATTAGTATGTTTCAATATTATCTTATTAATGATGAAACTGGTGATATGTGGAAATTTCAATGGAGTACAAAAGGGGATGATTATAGGTGGATTGAACGATTTAGATAATTTCATATGTATTTAGTTCCTGTCTTGGCAATTTGTATAGTTGCGATTATATGCTTTGCTATAATTTTAATGCGGCTATGGTTGTGTAAGAAATCTAAAGAATTATCGGAACGTATATCAAGAATTATTTCTTATGGTGATTACCAAGATAAGCAGATAAGAGAATTAACGCAAGGCAATGAAAGTTTTTTCGTTGGTATACCAACAGATTTGGAAAATAGTTTTAATGGCCATATAATATCTTTTTCAGAAGCAAAACGATTCATTAAGTATTATGAGGATGCCTTTTATGAGGCTAAATATTTACAGAAAAAACTTAACATATTTCGTGTTAAGCCGTCAGATGTAATTTTACAATTTATAGATGACTTTGAAAATATTCATTCGCTAGTTGAAAAGCATAACGAACAAGTTGTTCAAGATGCCCTTGAGAACAATAAGGAATTCTTCGACCATTGTCTTAAGTATCCTTTGGACAAGCAGCAAAGGCGTTCTATTGTATCGGAAGAGGATAATTGTTTAGTCGTAAGTAGTGCTGGGAGTGGAAAAACATCGTCAATTGTAGGTAAGGTAAAGTATTTGATAGAAATAAAACATATTAATCCTCAAAACATTCTTCTTATCAGTTATACAAACAAGGCCGCTGCTGAATTGACGGAACGAATGGGTATATCAGGTTTGAGGGGATACACTTTTCATAAACTTGCTATTGACATTATTGGAGAAGTGACAGGGCAAAAGCCTTCAATTTGCGATAATACAGACGCATTGTTTGTGAAAATCTATCATAAATTATTGGAAAATGAGGAATTCAAAAAGAGTGTAGTTGAATATTTTGTTGATTACCAGATGCAAGAATCAAATTGGGAGCGGAATAAAGAAGAGCGTAGGCAACAGCTTTCAGAACAGAAAGAAGTGCGGTTGAAATCTCAATTCCCAGATATGGACGGCAACACTATTTATGTGCGAAGTGAGCAGGAACAAAAAATTTGTTTTGTCTTATCGGCTTTGGGCATAAAATTCAGATATGAAGAGCCTTATGAATATCCATTGGCAGATGAGATGCATTCGCAATACAAGCCTGATTTTTCCATATATTATGAAAAGAATGGTAAGACAAAACGTATTTATTTAGAGCATTTTGGTGTGGATGAGCATAGGCTTGTTCCAATATGGTTTGCAAAAGATAAAGGCATTACTTATGAAGAAGCAAACCAAAAATACAATGACGGAATAACGTGGAAAAAAGCAGCCCATGAGAAGTTTGGAACGACATTATTGACAACTTCAAGTGCTGATTTTCATTATTCAGATATTCGGAATACATTAAGAAAAATGTTGGAAGGAGTTGGTGTTACTGTGCAAGAAAAAACTGATGCAGAATTGTATGATATGGTTCTTCCTCCAAACAGTAAACAAGAAAAGGCTTTCATTCGGCTTGTCGTGACTTTTGTGACATTGATTAAGTCAAGTTGCAAGTCTATACAAGAGGTGTTAAAACAAACTGAATATATAAAAGACGATCGCAGTACATTCATTATCAAGAGAATATTTCAGCCTGTTTATGACCGATATATTGAAGAGTTGAAAAACAGTAATCAAATAGACTTTACAGACGCAATTCTGCTGGCCACGGAAATATGCCGTACTACTCATCCGGTAAAGTATGAGTATATTATTGTAGATGAGTTCCAGGATATATCAGTTGACCGTTACAATTTCTTGAAAGTGCTTCGGGAAGGAAGTCCTCTGACAAAATTGTATTGCGTGGGTGATGATTGGCAATCCATATATCGCTTTTCAGGAAGTGATATGGCTCTTTTTAATCAGTTTTCAGATTATTTTGGTCCCACTGAAATAAATAAAATCGAAACGACATACCGTTTTGGAGAACCTTTGGTAAGTTTGTCATCGCAATTTATTCAACGTAATAAAGCACAGGTAAAAAAGGATATACGCCCATTCAATCCGCAAGCTAAGACCGAATTACAATTTTGTGCTTATGAACGGCGCGACTATTGTAACACTATTGGACAATTGGTTGCGTCTATCCCAGCGGATAAATCTATCTTTTTGTTAGGACGGTATTCTTTTGATGACTACTATTTGTCGTTTATGTATAAATCAGAGAAAGAGGGTAATCGCTTTTTCTATCACATTGGGGACAGAAGAATTGAATTTTTGACAGTTCATAAATCCAAAGGACTTGAAGCAGATTATGTTATAATTCTTCAATGCAACAAAGACACCTATGGTTTCCCTTCGATGATAAGTGATGACCCTGTGCTTAATTATGTTCTGACAAAAAGTGATCAATATCCTTATGGTGAGGAACGAAGGTTGTTTTATGTAGCTATTACTAGAGCGAAAGTAAAAACGTATGTAATGTATGATAAACGATTTCCTTCTGTTTTTATTGATGAGTTTTTGCATCCTGAAAAAATTACAGAGGAAAGTTATGTTAAGCATCCTAATGCTAATAAAAAATGGACACGTAGTGCTGACCAGTTTCTACTTAATCTTTATGCTGAAGGAAAAAGCATAAAATATATAGCAGGAAAGATGGGAAGAAGTCAGACTTCAATCGTAATGAGATTAGGAAAATTGGATGGAAAGTACAAGCATTAAACGGTTTGTCGTTTTTTCAAGTGGTGATTTCTGGCTGATAATTTGCTGATTGCCTGAAAAATCGTTATATTCGCAACGAATAGAAATATTAAAATTTAGTGCTTATGAAAAGATTGGTTTTGATATTGATGGTTGTGCCGCTGCTGGTGGGTTGCAACAAGAAAACGGTGTTTTCCTTGTTTGAGCAAGACCGTCAGAACTATGATTTGACAGAATGGATTGACGGCGAGGAATGGGTATATAAGGACAACGGCAAATTTAGAGTTGGTGTTACGATAGGAGGAAATTATAATTATACGCTTAAAGTTTTAATTTTGAACAAATCGGGTCAGACAGTCCTGTTTGAGCCTGGAAATATTTCTGCTCATGTCGCTGTTCAAAGTAGGGAACAATCTGATGTCATTAAAAGGTTGAAGTTGTATTCTGGTAGTAATAGTGAAATGCTGGTATCAACTTCGGGTCTTACATATGACCATAGTCCTATTGATAAGTTATTACAAGACACATCAACCATATATTCGTTGGGGGCTATGACGAAAGACTATAGATTAGTTAAAGAAATTAGATATTTGAGAAAGACTACGTTATACACAGATAAAGTCATTTATGGTTATGTGTATTTAGAGAATTCCGATGGTAGAATAATGTTTGTAGATATTCCTGTCGGTGGAGATGTGTTTTCTTTTAAATGGATGATGCTGAGGAAATAGGTTTCAGGGACGGCTTCAAGCTGTCCCTATTTTTTATTTTTTTATCTGAACAGTTTCCACGTGGTATTGTTGGATGTATTCAATCGTCATTAAAACTTCATATAAGGTTAATACTCTGCCTGCGACCACTTCCGCAAGCATCGTAAACAGAGGAGGATCTGCCGTGCAGTGTTGCCATCTGTTTTCCCGCAGAGATGATTAAAATAATTGCTTAAAAGTCGGATGTTTGCGTCAGGATTAGTAACTTTGCAGACGTTTTTATCAGATAAATCAAAGCTAAAATATAAATTGTTATGAGTGAATTGGCAACCAAATACAATCCTGACGAGGTGGAGGAGAAATGGTATGGCTATTGGTTGAAACACGATTTGTTTAAATCTGTGCCCGACAGCCGCGAACCTTATACGATAGTGATTCCGCCGCCAAATGTGACCGGCGTGCTGCATATGGGGCATATGCTCAACAATACCATTCAGGACATTCTGATACGCCGCGCCCGTATGAAGGGCAAGAATGCTCTTTGGGTGCCGGGAACGGACCACGCGTCGATTGCCACGGAGGCAAAGGTCGTGGCACGTCTGGCTTCAAAGGGAATAAAGAAAACCGATCTTACTCGTGAAGAGTTCCTGAAACACGCTTGGGAATGGAAAGAGGAACACGGTGGCATAATCCTTGAGCAGCTGAAAAAGCTTGGCGCTTCGTGCGACTGGAGCCGCACCTCGTTCACTATGGACGAGATTCGCTCAAAGAGCGTAATCCGTGTGTTTGTCGATCTTTACAACAAGGGGCTGATTTACCGCGGCGTGCGTATGGTCAACTGGGACCCTGTTGCCTTGACGGCACTTAGCGACGAGGAAGTGATTTATAAGGAGGAGCACGGCAAGCTGTATTATCTGCGCTATAAGATAGTAGGCGAGGACGGTTATGCGATTGTAGCCACCACGCGTCCGGAGACGATTATGGGCGATACGGCCATGTGTATCAATCCTAACGACCCGAAGAATGCTCATCTGAAGGGCAAGAAGGTGATTGTGCCGCTTGTCGGCAGGGAAATTCCTGTAATCGAGGACGATTACGTCGATATTGAGTTCGGAACAGGTTGTCTGAAAGTAACTCCGGCGCACGATATCAACGACTATATGCTCGGCGAGAAATACAATCTTCCGAGTATCGACATATTCAACGACAACGGTACATTGAACGAACAAGCCGGTCTCTATGTCGGTATGGACCGCTTCGAGGTGCGTAAGCAGATAGAAAAGGACCTTGAAGCTGCCGGACTGCTTGAAAAGACAGAGGCTTACACCAACAAGGTCGGGCATTCGGAGCGTACGGATGCCGTGATAGAGCCGAAATTGTCGATGCAGTGGTTCCTGAAGATGGGCGAGCTGGCGAAACCTGCGCTTGAGGCAGTCATGGACGACGATATAAAGTTCTATCCTCCGAAATTCAAGAACACTTATAACTATTGGATGTCGAACATCAAGGACTGGTGCATATCACGCCAGCTCTGGTGGGGACATCGCATCCCGGCATACTTCTTGCCGCAAGGAGGCTACGTGGTGGCGGAAACTCCTGAGGAGGCATTGCGTCTTGCCAAGGAAAAGACAGGCAACAACGGTCTGACTGCGGCCGATTTGCGTCAGGACGAGGATTGCCTCGACACATGGTTCTCGTCGTGGCTGTGGCCAATTTCCTTGTTCAACGGCATTCTTGAGCCTGACAATGAGGAAATAAGATACTACTATCCTACCAACGACCTTGTGACCGGTCCGGATATCATATTCTTCTGGGTAGCTCGTATGATTATGGCGGGATATGAATATAAGGGCGACAAGCCTTTCCGCAATGTGTATTTCACTGGTATCGTACGCGACAAGATAGGGCGCAAGATGTCGAAGACGCTCGGAAACTCGCCCAACCCGTTGGACTTGATTGCAAAATACGGAGCAGACGGCGTGCGCATGGGACTTATGCTTGCCGCTCCTGCCGGCAACGACATCCTCTATGATGACGCTTTATGCGAGCAAGGACGTAATTTCAACAATAAGATATGGAACGCATTCCGTCTTGTCAAGGGTTGGAATGTGGCTGATTGCGAGCAGCCGGAATCGGCGGCTATAGCTGTAAGATGGTTTGACGCTGTGGTCAACAGGACGATGGCGGAGATGGACGATTTGTTCGGTAAGTTCCGTCTGTCGGAAGCATTGATGGCTGTCTATAAGCTGTTCTGGGACGAATTCTCGTCGTGGTATCTCGAAATGGTCAAGCCTGCCTACGGGCAGCCTGTTGACCGAGCCACTTACGATGCGACTCTCGGATTCTTCGATACCCTGTTGCGTCTGCTTCATCCGTTCATGCCGTTTATCACCGAGGAACTGTGGCAACATCTTGCCGAGCGTAAGGACGGCGAGAGCATAATGCTGGCGCAGCTTCCGGATGCGAAGGCTGCCGATGAGGAAATCATAAAGGCGGTTGACGTGGCTAAGGAAATCATTGCAGGAGTGCGCACGGTGCGTCTCCACAAGAACATCCCGAATAAGGAGCAGCTGACGCTTAATGTGGTAGGCAACGGCGAAGTCCCTGTAAATGCTGTGGTGGTTAAGCTTGCCAACCTTTCGGATGTGGCTAATGTTGCTGGAAAAGACCCGATGGCGGCTTCTTTCCTTGTAGGTACTACGGAGTATGCAGTACCGCTTGGCAATAACATCAATGTGGAGGAAGAGTTGAAAAAGCTTGAGGCTGATTTGAAATATAATGAAGGATTCTTGCAGAGCGTGCTGAAGAAGCTTGGCAACGAGAAGTTTGTCAACAATGCGCCTGCAAAGGTAATCGAGATGGAGCGTAAGAAGCAGGCTGATGCCGAGGCTAAGATTGCTGCCTTGAAAGAAAGTATCGCCGCTTTGAAGAAATAATTGTTGGTAATCTTTATGGCGTGCCGCTTTATTGACTGTAATGAATGCGGCACGCTTTTTTTATAGGGATGCAACTTTTTAGACCTGTCATTACGTCTAATGGGTAAAATGTAAGGATATGAGAATTGCAATTATCGTTTCATCCTTAGTCTGCGTGTCGGCTTTGTTTGCGCAGACGGTGCCGGTTGACACGCTTCAGACCAGTGTCACGCTTGGCGAAGTGGAGGTGAAAGGTTCTACCGTTGTCGATAAAAGTGACAGGAAGTTGTTTATCCCTACTTCGGAGCAGGCGAGGCAATCGGCAAATGCCGTTGATTTGTTGCAACGTATGCAGATGCCTGAATTGAGAGTCGATATGGTTAACGATGCCATAACCTTGGTTGACAAGGGAGTGCTCGACATCAGGATTAACGGGCGTAAGGCTACGGTATATGATCTTAAAGGCATTGACCCTGAGTCGGTGACAAGGGTGGAATATCATCGGAATCCGTCGATGCGCTATGGCGAGGTGGATGCGGTGGTTGACTTCATCGTTGTGCAGCATAAGTCGGGCGGCAGTTTCTATGTGGAAGGGAAGCAGGCTGCCAGCGGTTGGGGCGGATATTACGCCAATCTGAAACTTAATAATAAGAAGTCGCAGTTCGGCGTCTCCGGATGGTATAATCCGCGGCGTGATTTCGAGATGTGGCGCGATAATGTGGAAAATTACAAATTGCCTGACGGCACGGCTTTCACACGCGCTGAAACGGGATTGCCCGGAAGGATGGATGCGCCTAATTACGGATTTTTTCTTGACTACAGCTATCGCAAAGATGACAAGATGCTGCTGTTCGCGCAGTTTTCGGCATTCGGCGGCTGGAACGACCGTAATGAGTACAACGGCATATATGCCAATTCTTTATCCGCTGAGAAGTCGAAAGTGTCGGATTTGTTGCATATACAGTCGTTCCGTCCTAATTTAAATGTTTATTGGCAGTACGATATCGACAAGCGTAAGCAGATAGTGGTTGACTTGACCGCTTCCGACTATTATTCCGACTCCGAGCGCAGCTATGCTACCTATGAATATATTGAAGACGGCAGTTATGGAGAAGAATTGTCATCGATATTCACAAAGATAAAAAGTAACTCGTATTCGCTGATTGCCAATGCCAATTATGAGCAGCGTTTCGATGCCGGACGGCTTACGGCGGGCGTGCGCTATCTGCACGGATGGGGAAGGAATGACTATCTGACGAGCCGCGTGATTGACAAGACACGTGAGTCGGACACTCGTGTGTATGCCGAGTGGTGGCAGCCGTTGGGCAATAGTTTCGATTATCAGGCGGGACTTTCGGCAGTGAACCGCAGATTCCGTATTATAGGTGATGACGCAGTTTCCACATTCGATTTGATTTATTCCTTGAGAAT
The DNA here is from genome assembly GCA_017694955.1 of Candidatus Limisoma faecipullorum. Taxonomy (GTDB): domain Bacteria; phylum Bacteroidota; class Bacteroidia; order Bacteroidales; family Muribaculaceae; genus Limisoma; species Limisoma faecipullorum. Next base: position 1,113 of record JADIMC010000115.1, on the reverse strand, counting down.
GCGCTACAAGATAGGAAGCTACAGCACGCTGCGATTTAATTTCACGACCGAGACGGTCTCGCCTACAGCCAACGAGCTTAGCCAGGCGGTGCAGGATATCGACGAGTATCAGAAATACCGTGGCAATCCTTCTTTGAAGCCTTACCGCCGCTATATAGGCGAATTGCACTATGAATATGCGAGAGGAATTTTCCTCGGTAATCTTGCTACGGTGCTGCGCTATACCGACAATCCTGTGATGGAAGAGAAATATTGGGAGGCCGGCAGCGACGGCAGCTGGTATTTGCTCAATACTGTGCGCAACCAAAGGTATCACAGCACGTTCAAGGTGTTTGCCAACGCAAGGGTGGAGGCCATACCGGGATGGCTCACTGTAGGGGCGAGTTTCGGATGGAAACATTCGGTGTCGCGCGGCTGGGAGTACCGCTACGTTATGAACAAGTCGGTTTATGCGAATTGGAGCGTTGTGCTTTCGCATTGGAACTTCAGCCTTATGTATAACGGGCATACCAATTCCCGTGATTTGTGGGGCGAGACGATTACCGGGACAGAGAATTATCAGGACATAATCCTGTCGTACAAGCATAAGGATTTGTATGTCGGTGTGGGCATCATAAATCCGTTTATGAAGAATTACAATGTCCCTACCGAGAATCTGAACGAATATGCCGGATATGACCGCAAAATGCATCTTACGATGGCGCAGAATCTGGCTTTCGTGATGTTGCGCTACAACATACAGTGGGGGCGCAAGCAGCGCGACATTGAAAAGCGTGTCAACAATGCCTATGAAGGCGGCGCTGTCAATGCTACCGGAAAATAATCCACGAGAATAGCCGCAATATGCGGCTATTCTCGTTTGTGGCATAGTGGTTTGTGCCAGTACAAGTTTCTTTATTGATATCGTTTAGACATTTTGTCTCACTCTTTCGATGAACTGGGCGTAAAACTCTTCCTTCGACAGAATCTTCTCTCCCGATATCTCTTTCCGATGCAGTATGTGTACATTGTTGATTATCAATAGTATAGCGCTCTAAAAGGTACAACCAATAGGTTGGCAAGTATCTGAGCTGTCTCTTATACACATCTCCGAGCCCACGAGACCCTCAAGTT
>JADIMC010000114.1 GCA_017694955.1 Candidatus Limisoma faecipullorum | reverse complement strand
ATACCATACTCTTCTTTCAAAATTTGAGCAAGTTCGTTTACTTCCTTTACTGAAAGGTTAACTAATTGTTCTGCAAAAGCTTTTAAATCTGCCATTTTTGTATGATTTTTTTGTTGTTTTTGTAATTAATTTATTTGTTGGAAAGAGTTTCAAGAATACCATGCAACTTGTTGCCCGACGATTGCAAAGCAGAGATGACGTTCTTCGCCGGAGATTGCAGCAATGCCACAACGTCTGCGATAAGCTCGTTCTTGCTCTTTATGCTTGCAAGGGTGTCAAGCTGGTCAGCGCCTACATAAACCGTTTCTTCCACGAAAGCAGCTTTCAACTCCGGCATCTTCGCATCCCCTTTGCGGAACTCCTTGATTGCCTTGGCAGGAGCATTACCCACATTGGAGAACATCATTGCAGTGGTTCCGGACAATACCGGATACAATTCTGTGTAATCAGCATCGGAACGTTCCAAAGCCTTACGGAGAAGAGTATTCTTAACAACGACCAACTTTATACCGGCTTTGAAGCAAGCACGACGCAATGCGCTGGTCTGCTCGGCATTCATACCAGTAGTGTCGGTCAGGTAAAAACAGCTGTACTCTCCAAGTGTAGCAGCTATCTTGTCAATAATTATCGCTTTATCTTCCTTTCTCATGTTGCTCTCAATTTAATTTCGTTACTACTCAAGTGATTTAGTATCGATCTTAAGACCTGGGCTCATAGTACTTGAAAGATAAATACTCTTCAAATAAGTGCCTTTTGCAGTAGCCGGCTTCAACTTAATAAGCGTATTAATGAACTCGCGAGCATTATCCGCCATTTGGTCTGCCGTGAACGAAACTTTGCCGATTGAAGCGTGCACGATTCCGTTCTTATCTACCTTAAAGTCGATTTTACCCTGCTTTACCTCTTTCACTGCCTTGGCAACATCGGGTGTCACAGTGCCGCTCTTCGGGTTTGGCATCAAACCACGCGGACCAAGAATACGTCCGAGAGCACCTATCTTACCCATAATCGCCGGCTGGGTGATGATGACATCAACATCGGTCCAACCACCTTTGATTTTCTCGATATATTCGTCAAGACCTACATAGTCTGCACCTGCCTCCTTAGCGGCAGCTTCAGCGTCAGCCGTGCAAAGCACAAGAACCCTCACCTGCTTACCGGTACCGTGAGGCAAAGATACAACGCCACGTACCATTTGGTTAGCCTTTCGAGGATCTACACCGAGACGTACATCGATATCAAATGAAGCGTCGAATTTCGTAAAGGTGATTTCCTTTATTTTTTCAGATGCCTCCTTAAGAGTGTATATCTTCCCAGCTTCAATCTTCTCTAAAGCCAACTTTTGATTTTTTGTCAGTTTACCCATTTCAATTGAAGTTTTTAATTATTTTCAGGGAATGAACCCTTAACAGTGATACCCATACTTCTCGCTGTTCCAGCGACCATTCGCATAGCCGAGTCTAAAGTAAAACAGTTCAAATCCGGCATTTTGTCCTCAGCAATCGCCTTTACCTGATCCCAAGTGATTTCAGCAACCTTCGTACGGTTCGGCTGAGCCGAGCCACTCTTCTTCTTCGACACTTCCAGAAGCTGTACTGCCACAGGAGGTGTCTTGACGATGAAGTCAAAGCTCTTGTCGCTGTAATAAGTAATCACAACCGGAAGAACCTTTCCGGCCTTGTCCTGGGTACGGGCATTGAATTGCTTGCAAAACTCCATGATATTTATACCCTTAGAACCCAAAGCAGGACCTACGGGAGGTGATGGGTTTGCTGCACCACCTTTAATCTGCAATTTGATCTGTCCAGCAATTTCTTTAGCCATTTCTTAATTTTTTTGATAAGTTAATTATCGAGGAAAACCAGCCGATGTGCGCAACCACAACCGCCTATTCCCTTTCTACTTGCGAATTTTCCAACTCCACCGGGGTCTTGCGTCCGAAGATGCTTACCATCACTTTCAGCTTCTTCTTCTCATTATTCACCTCCTCTATCGTACCAAGCATACCCGAGAACGGTCCATAGTTCACCTTGACAGTCTCACCGACCATATAGTCAACGACAACACCGCTTTCAGCCGCCTCTTGCATCTCGTCGGCTGTTCCGAGCATACGTGTAACTTCCGCCGGACGCAACGGCTCAGGCTTCGAGCCCGCACCCCTGCCGCCAAGGAAGTCAATCACATTGGTCGTATTACGGAGAATATGCATAACCTCCCCCTGCAAGTCAGCCTCTACAAAGACATAACCGGAATAGAGGGTACGCTCTTTCACGACCTTCTTTCCAGACTTTGTAGTAGAATAGATTTTTTCCGTAGGAATCAGCACTTGGGAGACATAATCTCCCAAGGAAGTATTTTTAATCTGCGCATCGAGCAACTCTTTAACCTTCGCCTCTTTGCCAGAGATGGCACGCAAGACATACCATTCTTTCTTACCTTCCGACATCTGTTCCTAACGTTTAAATGCTGTAAATAATATGCATCAACTCATCTATCACCAGATCGACAACAAAAATAACCAGCGAAAGAACGATGGAAGCAACCATTACAATCACCGAGCTGTTGACCAACTGACTCCGAGTAGGCCAAGAAACCTTATGAACCAATTCGTTATAAGATTCCTTAATATCCGTACGTAGTTTCTTAAAAAGTTTCATCTTATTCGTTGTTTGCACGGGACGAGAGACTCGAACTCCCGACACCCGGTTTTGGAGACCGGTGCTCTACCAACTGAGCTAGTCCCGTAAACAAAGCCGGTATGTCGCAACCGGCTTTGGGGTTAATCTTATATCGCCGAGTATTACTCGATGATGTCTGTGATCTGACCAGAACCTACCGTACGTCCACCCTCACGGATTGCGAAACGGAGACCCTTGTCGCAAGCTACCGGAGTGATAAGCTTAACTTGGATAGTAACGTGGTCGCCCGGCATTACCATCTCTACGCCCTCCGGCAATGTAATCTCGCCTGTAACGTCAAGAGTACGGATATAGAATTGTGGACGATAGTGGTTGTGGAACGGAGTGTGACGGCCACCTTCCTCTTTCTTCAAGATATAAACCTGAGCCTTGAATTCATCGTGAGGCTTAACCTGTCCCGGATGGCAAACAACCATACCACGCTTAACTTCGTTCTTATCGATACCACGGAGCAACAAACCTACGTTATCACCAGCTTCACCTTCGTCAAGAATCTTACGGAACATCTCAACGCCTGTTACAACCGACTTCTTGTCTGCGCCCAAGCCAAGGATTTGAACTTCGTCACCAACCTTAACACGACCTGCCTCGATACGGCCTGTAACAACAGTACCACGGCCTGTGATAGAGAACACGTCCTCAACCGGCATCAAGAAAGGCTTGTCAACGTCACGCGGAGGAAGCGGAATCCACTCGTCAACAGCGTCCATCAACTCCATAACCTTGTCTTCCCACTTCTTCTCACCGTTCAAAGCGCCGAGAGCAGAGCCACGGATGATAGGAGTATTGTCGCCGTCATAGTCATAAGCCGAAAGAAGGTCACGCATTTCCATCTCAACGAGCTCGAACATCTCCTCGTCGTCAACCATATCGCACTTGTTCAAGAATACAACCAAGCGCGGAACGTTTACTTGGCGAGCCAAAAGGATATGCTCACGAGTCTGAGGCATCGGACCGTCAGTAGCGGCAACCACGATGATTGCACCGTCCATCTGAGCGGCACCAGTTACCATGTTCTTCACATAGTCGGCGTGTCCCGGGCAGTCAACGTGCGCATAGTGGCGTTTTGCAGTTTCATACTCAACGTGCGAAGTGTTGATTGTGATACCACGCTCCTTTTCTTCCGGCGCATTGTCAATCTGGTCGAAAGACTTCACCTCGTCCGACTTAGTGAAACCTCTTTCAGCCAAAACTTTCGTAATGGCAGCGGTCAAAGTAGTTTTACCGTGGTCAACGTGACCGATAGTACCGATGTTAACATGCGGTTTGGTCCTTTCAAATTTCTCTTTAGCCATAACTTTATCTTTTGTTTATGTTTAACTAATTCTATTATATTTTTCCTATTACACTTGAGCCGATGACGGGATTTGAACCCGTGACCTCTTCCTTACCAAGGAAGTGCTCTACCCCTGAGCTACATAGGCATAATTAGAGCGGAAGACGAGGCTCAAACTCGCGACCCTCAGCTTGGAAGGCTGATGCTCTATCAACTGAGCTACTTCCGCGGGTTGTGTTGTGGGCGAAGATGGATTCGAACCACCGAAGGCATAAGCCAGCAGATTTACAGTCTGCCCCATTTGGCCACTCTGGTATTCGCCCTTGCTTCCGTCTTGAGCCTCTTGTCGGATTCGAACCAACGACCCCGAGATTACAAATCACGTGCTCTGGCCAACTGAGCTAAAGAGGCGTTTTTTCAATAGTTTGCGCCGTTGCGCAAGACTGAAAGCGACTGCAAAGTTAGGCATTTTTTTTTACATCCAAAATATTTCGCACTTATTTTTCAAAAAATCACCCTATTTCCACAACTTTTTGTCCGCTATCGCAAAAACATAGCAAACCAGCCGACTTTGCAAACTCACACATTATTATATATAGTCCTCACCAAAAAAACATCGAAGTCCCGCCCGAAATAGTCATAAAAAACTGTCGCGAGACATTATTACATTGAGCGAAGCCTTCCCCTCTTCCAACAAAAGCGGCGCACCGAAATGGCGCGCCGCCCACATTTCTTCCGCAATTGGCGCGGCTTACTTCTTCTTATCTTTGATTTTCACCAACTGACGATCAAGAGCGTCGATTGCCAAATCGACTGCCTCCTCGAAAGTGTCGGCGATTTTTGACGCGAACAAATCCTCACAATTAGGAACAGTCAACTTGATTGCAGCCTCCTTGTTCATAGAGGTCTCCGGCTTAACGACCTTCAGCGTCACGTCAAACGTGGCAATTGCTTCGTTACGACGCGCCAGTTTCTGCGCTTTCTTGTTGATAAATTCCTCCAACTTTGCAGTTGCATCGAAATGGATGGCTTTAATTTTCACTTCCATGTTACCCTCCTTTTTTTAATGCCCTTGGATGGGCGTGTTTGTAGTTTTGTTTCAGTTCACTGTATGTGATATGAGTATAGACCTGCGTAGTGGCAAGCGACTCATGTCCCAACATCTCCTTTACGCTATTGAGGTCAGCGCCATTGTTGAGCATCACCGAAGCAAACGAGTGGCGCAACGTGTGGGGCGACCGTTTTGCCGAAGTAACCGGCGAAAGCGCTTCCGTCACCACATTATATACTAACGACGGATACAGCGGATGCCCTTTCCTGGTGATGAACAGCTCCTCCAACCCGCTCCCGGGCTGCTCCTTTCTCAACTCCCGATAAAGAGTCACAAGGCTCTTCAGCTCATTTCCGAAAGGCACTATCCTATCTTTATTACGCTTTCCATGTACTTTTAGTTCACAAGAATCCGTATTTACGTCGGAATTTTTCAAAGAAATCAATTCCGCCCGGCGCATCCCAGTCTCATAAAGCATCGCCACTATCAAGCGGTCGCGTACCGATTCAAAATCAGTGCTGTCGAATTCCGTGTCAAGCACTTTATCCATTCCGTTTTCCCTGACAAACGACGGCAACACCTGCGGAATCCTTGCCATCGGTATGTCGTCAACAGGGCTGTCTGCAACAACACCGCGCTTCATAAGCAACTTGTAATAAGCACGCAGCGCCTGCACCTTGCGGCGAATGGTCCTGACAGCCAATCCAGACTCCGACATCCGGAACACCCATGAGCGAACATCAGCCACAGTAACCGACGCCGGATCGAATTCCCCCTTACCGCCTGTCAGAAAATCGGAAAACTGGTACAAATCGTTGGAATAAGACAAAACGGTATGAACCGAATAATTCAGCTCATACCGTAAATATCTTAAGAAACCTTCGATTCCCATAATTTTCGTGTTTACATCCACGAAAATATGAAAAGTTTTCTGTTATTGCAAATAAATTACGAAAATTATTCTTCAGCGTTGCGCAATTTCTGCACGTAGATGGCCTTCATCATCTTCTTGCGGTTCGTAACCGACGGCTTCTCAAATGCCTGGCGGGCACGCAACTCCTTAACGACACCTGTCTTTTCAAATTTTCTTTTAAACTTCTTGAGGGCTTTTTCTATGTTCTCGCCTTCCTTTACTTGTACAATAATCATTTTATTATAATCCTTTGTTTTTTTAATCTATTCTTATTTTATTTGCGGCACATTCCTGCATAAAAAGCACTTATGAAGCCAGCGCCGCCAACGCTTCATAAGGATGCGGCTCTCAATCGCCGCACATTGTCGTTATATATTCTTCTCAATATCTGATAAATAGGTTTTGCAACCTCCTTTCATTTTATGCGGTTGCAAAGATATGCAACATTTTTCATATCTGCAACACCCGGAATCTACGCACCAAACTTTTACTCTCGTTTCAAAATCAGCAAAATTGATAAATCAATCTGTAATTCGGGTATTAATTGTCATTCAATAACATATTATCTTTGTCGCAATTAACAAAAGCTATTTTTAAATGTATTTAGGTTCCAATATGGTAATTTCAGGCAAGTTCCGCTTGCAAAAGGCGGAAACTTGCTTAATTTTGCAGCTGTAAATCCTTAATTAATATGTTACGTAAAATACGGTTAACTATCGCAATCCTGTTTTTCATCGGGACAACATTGCTGTTTCTCGATTTTACCGGGACTGCACACGCATGGCTGGGCTGGATGGCAAAAATCCAATTCATTCCCGCCATCCTTGCACTGAATGTAGCAATTATCGCCGCGCTCGTTATCATCACCCTCATTTTCGGGCGCATATATTGCTCTGTCATATGCCCGTTAGGAGTGATGCAGGACATAATAGCCAGGTTCGGCAAGCGTGGGAAGAAACTGCCCTACAACTATTCACCGGCAAAACAATGGCTGCGTTATATTTTATTGGCAGTGTTCGTTATCGCTTGCGTGGCAGGAATCGGCTCCCTTGCCGCATTGCTTGACCCTTACGCCTCATTCGGGCGAATAGCGAATTCATTCCTGCAACCTGTCTATCTGTGGTGCAACAACCTGCTCGCCTACTTCGCCGAGCGCGCCGACAGCTATGCGTTCTATTCTGCCGATGTGTGGCTGAGAAGCCTGCCCACAATGATTATTGCAGCCGCTGTGCTTGTGATTGTATTCATACTTGCCTGGCGCAACGGACGCTCTTATTGCAACACCATATGCCCTGTCGGCACAGTGCTTGGATTCCTCTCTCGATTTTCATTAATGAAAATTTCAATCGATGAAGACAAATGCATAAGCTGCAACTTATGCGCAAGAAAATGCAAGGCTGCTTGCATCGACTCGAAAAACCACAAAATCGACTACAGCCGCTGCGTTGACTGCTTCGACTGCATCGACGAATGCACTCACAATGCCATATCTTACCGCATCGCCCGACGTCCTGTCGAGAAAAAAGAGAAAGCAATCGACAGCTCGCGCCGCACATTTGTCTCTACCGCTGCGATAGTAGCCACCACAGGATTGATAGAGGCACAAGAAAAGAAAGTCGATGGAGGTCTTGCTGCAATAGAAGACAAAAAAATACCCGAACGCGCCACACGCATCACTCCTCCTGGCTCGCTTGGGATAAAGCACTTCTCACAGCATTGCACTGCCTGTCAGCTCTGCGTATCAGTATGCCCTAACCAGGTGCTGCGTCCCTCTGGCGGATTGCTGACTCTGATGCAGCCGGAAATGAGCTACGAGCGCGGTTATTGCCGTCCCGAATGCGTGAAATGTTCTGAGGTGTGTCCGGCAGGGGCAATCAAGCCGATTACTAAAGAGGAAAAGACTGCTATACAAATAGGCCACGCCGTATGGGTGAGAGCCAACTGCATCGTGGAAACCGACGGCGTGGAGTGCGGAAATTGCGCCCGCCATTGCCCGTCAGGAGCGATACAGATGGTGCCTCGCGACGCGAATGACCCGAAATCCCTTAAAATTCCGGTAGTCAACATCGAGCGTTGCATAGGCTGCGGAGCTTGTGAGAATCTATGCCCGGCACGTCCGTTCAGCGCTATTTACGTAGAAGGGCACGAACGCCACAGAACAATATAAAAGCAACTGATTATGGAAAACAGCAACAAAGACAAGAATATAAGCCGCCGCAAATTCCTTAAAATAGTAGGAATAGGCACAGCGACATCGGCAGCCGCCCTTTACGGATGCACCTCCGGCACAGAGAAATCATCTTCAACAAAAGCCGCAAGGCAGATTCCAACCGACAAGATGACCTACCGCACATCGCCGAAAGGCGACCGGGTGTCGCTGCTCGGATACGGATGCATGCGCTGGCCGACAATCCCGTCGCCTGACGGCAACGGCGACATAATCGACCAAGATACAGTCAACGAGCTGGTGGACTACGCCATAAAGCACGGAGTAAACTATTTCGACACCTCGCCAGTCTATGTGCAAGGGTGGTCGGAGAAATCCACCGGAATAGCATTGAGCCGCTATCCGCGCGAATCTTATTATTTGGCGACAAAACTGTCGAACTTCTCAAATTACACCCGTGAAAATTCAATAGAAATGTACCGCCAGTCGTTCAAGGACTTGCAGACGGACTACATTGACTATTATTTGCTACACTCTATCGGCAACGGTGGCATAGAGACATTCCGCAAGCGCTATATCGAGAACGGTATGATTGACTACCTTATGAAAGAACGTGAAGCCGGGCGCATCCGCAATCTCGGATTTTCGTTCCATGGCACGGTGGACGTGTTCGACGAAGTGCTTGCCATGCACGACAAAGTGCATTGGGACTTCGTACAGATACAGCTAAACTACGTTGACTGGCGTCACGCATCTGGAGCGAATGTCAATGCCGAATACCTTTATGGAGAGCTTGTCAAGCGCGGAATACCGGCCATTATAATGGAGCCTCTGCTTGGAGGACGCCTGTCGAATGTGCCAGAGCATATTGTGGCGCGCCTGAAACAGCGACGCCCGGAGGACAGCGTAGCATCGTGGGCGTTCCGGTTCGCCGGTTCTCACGAAGATGTGCTTACCATATTGAGCGGCATGACCTATATGGAACATCTTCAGGATAACATACTCACATATTCTCCGCTCACGCCTCTGACCCAGGATGATTATGACTATTTGGAGGAAACGGCACAACTGATGTTGAAATATCCGACAATACCCTGCAACGACTGCAAGTACTGTATGCCATGTCCCTACGGAATCGACATTCCGGCGATATTGCTGCACTACAACAAGTGCGTCAACGAGGGCAATGTGCCCAAGAGCCGTAAAGACGATGGTTATGAAAAGATGCGCCGGACGTATCTGATAAGCTACGACCGCAGTGTGCCTAAATTGCGGCAGGCCGACCACTGCACCGGCTGCCGTCAATGTGTGGAGCATTGTCCGCAAAGCATCGACATCCCTGCGGAGCTTCACCGCATCGACCGCTTTATCGAACAATTGAAACAAGACACGCTATGAATGCCGGATTGAAAACGTTGCTTGAGAAAAGCGGCTGCTCGTGCGTGATAGCCAACGGCGGCGTGGTGCGCCAATTCCACCAGCGCGGCGTTGCTGACCTGCTAAGGCTGCTCCACGAGGAACCGGAATTTCTCCGTGGGGCGGAAATTGCCGATAAAGTCGTAGGAAAAGGAGCGGCGGCTTTAATGATATCAGGAGGAATAAAGGAGATATATGCTGCCGTATTAAGCCAAAAGGCAGCTGATTTGTTGTCAAGATATGGCATCCCCTGCTCCTACGGAAAATTGACAGACGGGATAATCAACCGTCAAGGCACCGGTCCTTGTCCCGTGGAATCGCTTTGCTCCGATTGTGACACGGCAGAAGAATGCCTGCCGTTGATAGAGAATTTTGTTTCATCTTTAAATAATAAATGACTATGCAAACTACTGTAAAATTGTATTCATTGAGCTACAGCAATGTCAAGACGTATATGGTGGCGGCGCTTTTCATCGCTGGCAATATCATCTTGCCGCAACTCTGCCATCTTATTCCGCAAGGAGGGATGATTTTGCTGCCGATTTACTTCTTCACATTGGTAGCGGCATATAAGTATGGGTGGAAAGCCGGTCTGATTACCGCAGTACTCTCCCCGGCAGTCAACAGCCTGTGCTTCGGAATGCCGGCATTGGCCCTGCTTCCGGTGATATTGGTCAAGTCATCGTTATTGGCTGCATTCGCAGCTTTCGCGGCATCACGGTTCCGGAAAGTGTCGCTGTTGCTTCTCGCAGCTGTGGTAGTGGCATATCAGTTGGCTGGAGGCATGGCAGAATGGGCGATTACCGGAAGCCTCGACGCTGCGTTGCAGGATTTCCGCCTCGGATATCCAGGAATGCTGCTGCAGATAGCCGGCGGTTATGCCGTTCTCCGCTATATGCTTAAGAAGTAAGCATTTTTGTGTCAGAAAAACAATAAAAGCGTGCGGTGAAATTCATCGCACGCTTTTTGATATTGAATCATCCACTTTCCCGATAGCTCTAAAAAAGCCACGGATTTTCCATATATTCCAAAACATCTCCGAGATCGATTGAATCATTGGTCTCTTTCTTGACAGATTTCAAACCCTCCATTCTTTTTGCTCTCTCTTCTTTTTTTTCTAATTTTTTTAATGCTTCCGCTGCTGCTTCATACCCTTGTGCGGCTGCTTTGCCGTACCAGTATTTGGCTTTCTCCAAATCATAATAAGCGGTGAATTCAACAGGACCGGAATCAGTAGCATATATTATTCCAAGCTCGTACTGTGCCCTGGAATCGCCCTTGTCCGCCGCTTTTTTTAACCAATATTCCGCCTGTGAATAGTCGTGTTCAACACCTCTGCCTATCATATGGCGGAATCCCAAATAATATTGCGCATCGGTAACACCCTGTTCCGCTTTCGCTTTCAGCTCCGATGCCTGCATATTAAACCACAACTTATGGTTTTCCAAAGACGTGCTTTGTTCAACTTGTGAACCTTTGGCATTCTGATGCCCCTGCGCCGCAGCCGTCATTGCGATGACGACAACCGCAATTAATGCAAAAATTCTTTTCATTCTGATTCGTTTTAATATCCTGAATAAGTTTGATTCATACAAATTTACAAAAAAACGCAACTTTCACCACACCCAACAGCCATATATTATTAACAGAAAACATTTTGACGTGATTCAGGAATATCCAGCACCTCTCGCACTCTTAAGGCTATGTTGTCCATATCGGATTCACGAAACAAGAAATCTAACGTATATTCCGCAAGCTGACGCACTTTGCCAAGCAACAATAAAAAAGTTTTTTTCACAAAAAGTTGCACATCTCACAAAAGTATCATAACTTTGTCGTGTAATTTAATACAAACTGTGATGAACTACTAATTCCTGTGTGAACAACACATCTTTTACTATCAACAAAAAACAACGCACATCATTACTCAAAACAATTTTAAATTAACAGCAAATTTGAAGAATACCAAAGTGTAACTAACAGTAAATCTTAACAATTACACAATTTATTTTGTCAGCAACTATTGCTATGCGTTAGTAATCCTACGAGGCACGTATGTATTGTGTGCCAAACCATTTGAAATAAGTGACAGTCATTTTGACTATCGCATTCTGACTAATCGTCCGTATTCCAGATGCTGATGCATCTGTGCGGGTTGATATGCCAATCCGTCATATCCACGCGCAGCAATGCAAGTATCACGCTCAAGCGACGCAATCAGGAGCCGGACAAAGTCAAGAATATGAAAAGTCAATATGATTTTAAACAAATCCGCCATCACACAGGAATGGCTGGGAATTAAAACCATTGTTATTGAATTTATGAAAATAATAGGAAAATACACTTCGCCGATATTATCTGCACAAAGGAATACAACGGGGCACCATGATTTCTCCAGAACCTGTGCCACAATCTGACACACCTGCATTCTAAATTTGCCAACAAACTAAAAACGAATAACAAAGATGGAAGAGCTCGCCACAACACCAAACCCAAACGACATAGCTTCCGAATCCAATCAGAAGCAAAAAAGTGTGCTTGAAGCTTTTGAAAACATTGTAGAGCTTGCTGAAGAATCAGCACTCAACGATGATTTTTGGGAGAAAGCGTCTTCCAGCATTAATTATGCCGCCCGCAAACTGAAATTGACAAACAACCAGACAGTATTGCTGGCACTACTCGTTGACTGCAGTATGGACAACTGCATTTCCTTGTCCGACATAGTGGTACGTACAGGTTGCCGCACGACCCGACTGCTCCGCTTCATAAGCGAAGCAGAGGAATTGGAGAAAAAGCGCTATATACGTATCCGCCGCAACAGGAACAATAAATCATACCGTGTACCGGCAGAGGTGATTGATTCCTTAGTAAAGGACAAACCGTACGTCCATATTCCCAAGCCGGTTAGTGACGTGGTCGATTTCTTTGACCGTTTTGACAAGTTGATGGACGAAAAAGACAACAAGGAAATCTCCTATGATCAATTAATGTCACGCACCACAACGTATCTTGAAGATATTAGCGACTCACACTTCGCCACGATGCTGAACAAATTCGGCTTGGACAGTGAAGACACTCTCCTATTCATCTATATGGCACACCTTTTCATTGAGAACAATGACGACAATATCGGTTTTTCAGACATAGAAAATTTATACGATTGCAAAATACCACATTATATAAAAATGTGCCTTGCGAACCATAGCTCAGAATTATTTGACCATATGTTGATAGAAAACGTCAACGAAGAGGGTTACGCCGTCTCCAACCGTTATAAGCTGACCGATTTTGCCAAAACCGATGTACTGTCGGAATTTGTCCTGAAACGTACAGGCAAGCTGGAAAGAGACCTGATAAAATGCAGCGCTTTCCCGGAAAAGAAATTATTTTACAACGCATCTGAGAGAAGCCAGGTAGAAGAGTTGTATTCACTCCTGTCGGAAGGACGGTTCACAGAAATCCAAAGCCGCTTACATGCGGCTGGCATGCGCACAGGTTTCTGCTGCCTGTTCTACGGCGCGCCCGGGACAGGTAAGACGGAAACCGTATATCAGCTTGCCCGGCATACCAATCGCTACATTTTCCGTGTGGACGTTGACAAGATAAAAAGCTGTTGGGTAGGCGAAAGCGAGAAGAACATAAAAACGATTTTCATCCGCTACCGCGATATCTGCCACAGCTCCGGACAGGCTCCGATACTGCTGTTCAACGAAGCCGATGCCGTACTTGGAGTACGCATCGAAGGAGCAGCACGCTCAGTTGACAAAATGGAGAATTCCATCCAGAACATCATCCTCCAGGAAATGGAGACTCTGGAAGGGATTATGATTGCCACCACCAATCTGACAGACAATCTCGACAAGGCATTCGAACGGCGGTTCTTATACAAGGTAAGATTTGAAAAGCCGTCGGTAGAGACAAGCGCCTTGATATGGCAATCGATGATGCCGGGACTGACCGAAAAAGACGCTTGCACACTTGCTTCGCAATTCGATTTTTCCGGAGGAGAAATTGAGAATGTGGTGAGAAAACATTCCGGCAAGGACATTTTGAACGGCAAGGACATTTTGGATTTGCCTTCACTCGTAGAAATATGCAGAAACGAGCGCATATCGGAAAGGGGAAAAACACGCATCGGATTCCGGATATAATACCTGATGATTTTTAGCAACAGAAACGTCCGGAGCAAAAACAAGCATATCGCTAACCATAAGGGATGAAACAACTTCAACTAAAACAAAAAGGCACCATTTATACGGTGCCTTTTCAATTTTTTCTGAAATCCGACGAATCCCATTCTGGTGGAGATGGAGAGATTCGAACTCTCGTCCAAACGTGGAAACAATATGCTTTCTACATGCTTATTCCCGACTTGATTGTCGGCAGCAGGCAGGATCAGGACTACCAACCTGAAGCTTATCTCCTAAAATCTCGGAATGCCACCGGAGAACAGACATTCCCAGCTCCGGATTTTTCAGCACCACCTTATCGAAACGTCCCGGAGCGGGGCAATCGGGTGATGTCTCGTTCCTGCCACTGTGACAGGAATAAAGCTAACTTACTGTACTTCGGTTAGGCAGCGAGAGCGTAGTTATTTTCGCCAGTTAAATTCTTGATGTCTGAGATTATAGAGCATAGCCATCATCGCTCTGCATGCTTACATACCACCTCTACACGCTGTCAAAACCGGTCATCCCCATTGTCTTGCATACGCTTTGAAGCGATGTGGCTTCAAAGTTAGCCACATTTTATTTAACAGCAAAATTTATACCTGATTATTGTCCAACCGGTCTCGTTTCAACTTGTAATGTGCGCCACAATCAAGTATGAAATCAAGTATGTCGCTGAAAACGCCGTCAATATCCGACGGAGTCAACAGCTTCCACCCTTTCCCGAACCGGTCGGAAATGGCAAGCGGCAACGACTCGTTGAAAGATTCCAACTCTTTTGACAACAACACAAGCTCATCCTTATCGACAATCGCATCCAGCCGATAATCGTAACGGCTATCGCTCCCATCAGCATAGTCCATTTCCACGACAAGGTTGCCGAAAAGATCAAATCCGACAGAGAGAGACGATACAATCTCCATATCATTATCAGACTCGGCTATCAGTGCTTCATCTCTCATTTTGCTCTTAGAATCAATCATTTCCCCCTATTGAGGATTATCAATGCACCTATCACGCCCGGAATCCATCCGAGGACAGTGAGAATCAGCACAATCAGAAAAGAGCCGCAACCCTTGTCCGCCACTGCAAGCGGCGGAAAAATGATTGCAAGCAATACTCTTAAAACCGACATAATGAAATTTCTTTTTTAGTTATTATCTGCGTTTTCGTTTTGACTTTTTTTGCGAAAGCTTCGCCTGAGACTTATTCGATGTTGATTTTTTCGATTTTTCTTTCGAAGGCTTCACTACATTGCCACTCTTATCCAATACCGGAGACTCCCCCACTTCGTCAACAATGGCAAAATCAAGCTGCTTCTTATTGAGGTCGGCACGCGCCACTTGTATGGTAAGCTTATCTCCAAGTTGGTACATATGCCTGTAGCGGCGACCTATCAGACAATAATTCTTCTCGTCGAATTCATAATAGTCATCGGCAAGGTCGCGTATCGGAACCATTCCCTCGCATTTGTTCTCGTCGATTTCCACATACAAGCCCCATTCAGTGACACCCGACACAGTACCTTCATATACCTGACCAAGACGGTCTGACATATATTCCACCTGCTTGTATTTGATTGACGCGCGCTCCGCATTGGCTGCAAGCTGCTCCATATCGGAAGAGTGCTTGCATTCGCCTTCCAGCTTGTCCTTGCTGACAGCTCGTCCGCCATTAAGATAGCGGTCAAGCAAACGATGCACCATCATATCAGGATAACGGCGTATGGGCGATGTGAAATGTGTATAGTAATCAAAAGCCAAACCATAATGGCCAATGTTGACAGTGGAATACACCGCTTTCGCCATCGAACGGATTGCCAGAATCGACAAAAGATTCTCCTCCGCATGCCCTTTCACGCTGACAAGCATTTTATTCAGAGAGTTGTTGACTTCAGAAGCTTTGCCTTTCGTCTTAACCTTATAACCGAAACGTGCGGCTATCTCCGAGAAATTAGCCATCTTGTCCGGATCGGGATTGTCGTGAATACGGTAAACGAACGGTTTCGGTTTTTTCTTTCCCTTCGGTTTACCTATCTCGGTTGCCACCTGCTTGTTGGCAAGCAGCATAAATTCTTCAATCAGCTTGTTGGCGTCCTTCGACACTTTAAAATACACACTGACCGGATGGCCCGTCTCGTCGATTTCAAACCGCACCTCGAAACGGTCGAAATTGACAGCGCCATTGTCGAAACGACGTTTCCTCAATATCTTGGCAAGCTTATCAAGCTCAAGTATCTCTTCCGCAAAATCGCCCTTGCCTGTCTCTATCACCTCTTGAGCCTCCTCATAAGTAAAACGCCGGTCACTTTTTATCACTGTACGGCAAATCCTGTGATTTATGATATTGGCATACTCATCAAGCTCGAATATGCAAGAGAACGCAAGCTTCTCCTCGTCAGGCCGCAACGAACAGATGCCGTTGCAAAGCCTTTCCGGAAGCATCGGCACCGTACGGTCAACAAGATATACCGAAGTGGCGCGCTTCTCCGCTTCCTTATCGATTATCGAGCCAGGAAGCACATAGTGGGTGACATCTGCAATATGCACGCCAACTTCCCAATTGCCATTGTCAAGACGGCGTATCGACAACGCATCGTCAAAGTCCTTGGCATCACGCGGGTCGATAGTGAATGTCGTCACTCCACGGAAATCTTCCCTTCGGGCAATTTCTTCCGGTGTGATGCCTGCATCGATTTTATTAGCGGCTGCCTCCACATTCTTAGGATACACATATGGCAAGCCGAATTCAGCGAGGATGGCATTCATTTCCGAATTATTCTCGCCTGTACGACCCAATACGTCAACGACCTCGCCAATCGGGCTTTTATCGTCATCATTCCATTGCACGATACGCGCAATCGCTTTGTCGCCCGTACATCCTCCTTTAAGCTTGTTCTTAGGAATGAATATGTCGCTTGCAAGATATTTGCTGTCAGTGCTCAAGAAAGCGAAATTCTTATCCACTTTCAACGTCCCGATAAACACCTGGTCTTTTTTCTCTATCACCTCAACGACTTTCGCTTCAGGCTCCGCCCCACGCCTCTGTGCGCAAAGCAGCACTTTCACACGGTCGCCATTGAGGGCATGCATCGAATTACGCTCGGCAACGAAAATCGGCACATCGGAATTGTCAATCAGCACACTGTTCTTACCATTGCTGCGGCGCACAAATGTCCCTTCAGAAGTTGACGTGATTTCCGATGCCTGATACTTTCCGGGAATAAGCTCTATGAGAAAGCCGCCTTCTGTAAGGTCATCAAGCAAATCGGCAACCATATACTGGTTTTTCCGGCCGTCGATACCAAGAGCTACCGACACCTGCTTGTAATTATAAGAGCCCTTTTTGTGTTCGTTGAAATAATTGATTATCCGCTCCTTAAATTCGTTTTTCTTCGCTATCTGTGACTTGTTTGATGTTGTCATATCGGTCGTGTTTTTACAAGAAATCCGGCACATCCGCATCTCTTTTACAAATATACGCACTTATTTCCGAACACAAAAAAGTTTGTACGGGAAATATTCACTTTCCCGTACAACCGGCAACCATTGCTAATCAATCACCGCTATTCGCCAGCCGGCGCTATCCTTATTGCGTATCCGCCGCCCGATGCCGCATTGATATGCAAGACAGAGCCGGAATCGACCGTCACTGTTCTGATTTCATACGATTGAGGATTCTTATCCCAGCTGGCATCAGCAGCATCAGCATAGATAGTGGCTATATATTTCCTTCCCCTTTCAAGAAAGTCAAGCTTCAATTCCGATTCATGTCCATTCTCGTCAGAAGTATTGCCTACAAACCATTCATCCGTGCCTTTTGCCTTCCTTGCCACAGTTATGTAATCGCCGGGTTCTGCCTCAAGATAGATACTCTTGTCCCAGTCAACTGCAACATCCCTGATGAATTGGAAAGCATCCGGAAACCGTTCATAATTTTCCGGCAAATCGGCAGCCATCTGCAAAGGGGAATACATAGTGACATACAATGCCAGCTGCCGTGCCAAAGTAGAGTGCACACGGTCCTTCTTATCTTTATTATAACGGCTGAAATCCATTTCGAACAGTCCGGGAGTAAAATCCATCGGTCCTCCCATAAGCCGTGTGAACGGCAGTATGGTGGTATGGTCAGGAGCATTCCCTCCAAACGACTCAAACTCCGTGCCTCTCGCCGACTCTTGAGCTATCCAATTAGGATAGGTACGGCATAAGCCGGTAGGACGCACAGCCTCATGGCTATTCACCATTATTTCATAGCTGGCAGCTTTTTCAGCCACATATACATAATGATTATTCATCCATTGCGACGAATGATACTCGCTGCGCGGGATGACATTGCCGACATAGCCTGTCTTCACGGCATCATATCCGTGTTGTTTCATATAGCGGTAAGCCTCGTCGATTTGCTTCTCATAGTCGGAAGCATTGGCAGATGTCTCGTGATGCATTATTATTTTCACGCCTTTCGCAGCTGCGTATGCCTGCAATTCGTCCACGTCGAAATCCGGATACGGGCGAGTATAGCTGAAGTGACGGTTTTTATTATATGATGTCCATTCTTCCCAGCCTTCGTTCCAACCTTCCACAAGGACAGCATCGAACCCATATTTGAAAGCGAAGTCAATATAACGCTTCACGTTGGCGGTAGTGGCCGCATGCCTGCCATTAGGCTGCAATTCAGCATAATCGGTAATTCCCGGCTTAGCCCATACACAATCGCTATAATTCCAGCTACGGGGAAGTCCGGTAAACATTTCCCACCACACACCGACATATTTCATTGGTTTTATCCACGAAGTATCGGCAATCTTGCACGGCTCGTTCAGATTCAGTATCAAGCGGCTTGCAAGTATGTCACGCGCGTCATCGCTGACAACAATCGTACGCCACGGTGAATGGCAAGACGCCTGCAAAAATCCTTTGTCGCCATTCTTATCAGGCACAATATCCGCCTTAAGCACAAAATTCACATCATCGACAGCAAGCTCCATAGCTGCATAGTCAACAAGAGCAGCCTCATGGATATTCACATACAGGCCATTATCGCCTTTCAGCATCAACGGTGTCTGAACAATCAGACCGCCTGCCGCCTTCGACTGGAAACCGGTTCCTGATTGTTTCGGCATCTCTTCCCGCAATTCTGAAAGACGCGCCGTGGTATATGCAAATTCATTGGTATCATAATCGCCTGGCATACAATAGGCAATATAGTCTTCCGTCAAACGGAATTCCGTAAGCTCGTCCTTCAGCACGAATGTGTTCAGTTTTGGCTGTGCGTTCCACTCGTAACGGAATCCTAAACCATCATCAAACAAACGGAATCGCAGACTCATAGTCCTGCCGGAATCCACCTGTTTCAAATCCACCACCATCTGGCGATAATTATCGCGTATCTCGCTTTCCTCACCCCAGACAGGCTCCCACATCTGATCCACAGTGACCGTATCAACACCGACACAGACAAAGCCGCCAGACATATCACCTCCGTCTTTCAACTCAACACCGAGACGGCTATAGTCCACCACAGTCTGCCCCTTATATGCCAACGCATAACGAGGCACGCCACCGTCCAGCTTAAAATCAAGTGAAAGATTTCCGTCAGGCGACTTTATCGTTCCTGCCTGCGACAGAATCGATGATGACAGAAACAGCAATCCTACATATCGTTTCAATTTCATAATACTATTAAATTTATTTACATAAATACTCTGGTACGTCATATTCACTTTGAAGACGTTTCAATTCGGTTTTCAAAGTATCGATGATCCCATCTGTTCCCGCTTCCCCATAAATATTATGAAGTTCTGACGGATCTTCCGACAGATTAAACAATTCCCACTTATCATCCTTATAAAAATGAATCAGTTTATAATTGCCCATTTTCACTCCATAATGCGCCCTCACGCTATGGAAACCGGGAAATTCATAATAATGATAGTATAACGAGCTACGCCAATTGTCAGGAGTCTCACCTGTCTCAACCATACTTTTAAATGACACTCCTTGCATATCTTCAGGCACGTCTATGCCGCACATATCAAGAAATGTGGGCGCAAAATCGATGTTCTGCGTCAGCGCATCCACCTTAGTACCTGGAGCAATCTGTCCTTTCCAGCTCATAACCATCGGCATACAGAACGACTCCTCGTACATGAACCGCTTGTCAAACCATCCGTGTTCGCCGAGATAGAAACCTTGGTCGGTGGTATAAACCACAATAGTATTTTCATCCAAACCGGTACGTTCAAGATAGTCCAGTATTTCCCCCACGCTCTCGTCAACACTTGCGATAGTTGCCATATAATCTTGCAAATAACGCTGGTATTTCCATTCCGCCACTTCCTTCGGAGTGCGTTTACGCTCATAAAACTTATTGTTACGATCACGATATGCTTCAAAGAAGCGTTTTTGCTCATCATCGGTCATCGTTTGAAGAAATGCGTGTGGCCATGGGTCATACAAAAGAGTGTCGCTGTCTATTCCTGTAACCATTTTCAAATCGTGTCCTTCGTACATATCACGATATATGTTCATCTCCTGCAACCCTGCGGCATAGCGGGTGGAATAATCGTCAAAATACGTATCAGGCACTGGAAATTCCGTATTTTCATAAAGATGATAATGGCGCTCGGCAGGCACCCAATTGCGATGAGCCGCCTTATGGTGCATCATAAGGAAAAACGGCTTCACGCCTTTACCCTCACGATTGTCCAACCAATCCTCGCAATATTCCGTTATCAAATCGGTAACATAGCCATAATGCCGTGTAGTGTCGGATTCTGTTATGAAATATGGATTATAGTAATCACCCTGATCATTGAGAATCATCCAATGGTCGAACCCAGTAGGTTTCGACACCAGGTGCCATTTTCCTATTATCGCCGTTTCATAGCCATTTGCCTGCAATATTTTCGGAAGAGTCTGTTGACTTCCGTCAAATGCCTTATTGGAATTTTGCATAAACCCGTTTTTATGACTATGCTTTCCTGTAAGTATCGCCGCACGGCTCGGACCGGAAATGGAATTGCAACAATAATTATTATAGAACACTGCACCTTCTTCTCCTATTCTGTCAATATTAGGGGTTGGTGCAACCTTTCCTATCGGATGTCCGTAGATACTCATTGCCTGACGGGCATGGTCATCGCTCATAATGAAAATTATATTCGGTCTCTCCTTGTCCTGCGCTGCCATCCTTACTGCCAACAGGCAAAGCAAACCTACCATTAAACCCTTGACTTTATTCATCATCATTTATTTTTAATTCATCAATATGATTCATAATATTTGTCGCTTCACGACCGCTCAGAATTTCCGTCTTCATAAACTCCATATAAGGCGCAACGTGTTTGAAAAACTCATAATACCCACGACAAAGATAATTCAATCCATATTCGCCATCAACAGATAGGGCAAAACGGTTTTTCGGACACTCCCCATTACAAGCAAAAAGGAATCTACATCTGCGGCATTGCCCCGTAAGCGAATCTTGCTTTGCTCTGCCAAAAGCCGTCTGCCGGTCGCCATACATCATTTCAGTTACCGTATTTTCAAGCATATTGCCTATCCGGTATTCCGGAAACACAAAATGGTCACAGGAATATACATCACCATTTGCCTCTATAACTCCAGCATGTCCACACGTTCGCGACATTGAACATAATCCAGGCTCAAGACCTGCCCAATTGGCAAGTACGGAATCAAAAAGTTGCACAAAATACTCGCCTACATCATACCGTACCCAATCGTCAAATAAAGAACAAAGAAAGTAGCCCCATCGCTCCGGTGATACCGACCAACTTGTCAAACGAGCATTCTTATTGTTCGGGACAGCAAGACGATTCCCTTTGACAGATTCCACACGTTCAACCACTGGCGTGAACTGCAGATACCGACATCCGATTCCTTTAAAGAAATGATAAAATTCAATTGGCATTTCCGCTGTCAAATTATTGACTACAGCCATAGCATTCCATTCCACTTCATATTTCTCAAGCAAAGAAATGCCATCCATCACCTTAGAAAAAGTCGGTCCTCCTGACTTATAGCGACGATAGGTGTCGTGCAATTCTTGCGGACCGTCAATCGATACTCCGACAAGCCAATTGTTTTCCTTGAAAAACCGACACCAACCAGCATCAAGAAGAGTGCCATTCGTCTGAAAACAATTATCAATATGCTTTCCTCCGGCATACTCTCTCTGCAATCTTATAACTTCCTTATAAAAATCCAACGGCATCAACGACGGTTCACCCCCATGCCAAGTGAAACATACATAATCAGAAGTCTGCGCTTCGATGTAGCTCTTGACAAACCGATCCAAAGTGGAACGGCTCATAAATCCGCTCATCCGCTCGCCATATAATCCTGATTTTTCAAGATAATAGCAGTAATGGCACGACAAATTGCATACCGCACCAACCGGTTTCGCCATCATATATAACGGACGAGCGAACGGATTATTCATAACCTGTTATTCGACGTGCTGTACGGCGGTGCGCTCCGACACCCCGTTCTCGTTGAACGCCTCGATACAGAAATAATAATCCTGACCTACGGTGAGCGACTTCATAAACAGCTCGTTATTGTCATAAACCATCCACGAGCTATACAATTTGTCAGGCGCTATGCCCCAAATCACGTTATATCCTTGCGCACCTTTCACCGGAGTCCAGCTGATAGCTATGTCACGCCGGTCGGTCTGACGCTCCAGCTTCAATTCCTTCACTTTCTGCGGAGCCTTGCCTGTCCCTTCTCCAAACACACGTATCTCGGATATTGCAAGCGATGGTGTCGGAACTTTAATGTTCTTATAACGCACATACCTCAACGTTTCCGGAATCTCAAGTTCCGTATAGTCATTAGGTGTATCCTTGAAGCTCCGGCTCTTGTCGATTATGACGTGCCATTCCTTTCCATCAGCGGAACCCTCAATCTGATAACGGTGACACAGACCTTTGTAACGCCCGAACATATTGCTATTGTAATCGTGGAAATTCACTTGCACTGCACACACCTTACCCGGTTTTTCCAAATCAATCGTAACCCATTGGTTGGCATCATTGGCTTCTGCAAGCCAAAACGACTTGGTACGCTCGTCGGTAAGTCCAGAAGGGGCATACTCTCCTACCTGCGAGGATGCCGTCACAGGTTTCTTGTAAGAGAGAAGCATCCATCCACGGAATTGCCCGCGCTTCCCGGCAACGGAAGGAGCATAACGGGGATAATCGCCGAACCGCGTGTCGCAGTACATAATCCCGTCCTTGTCGAATCCCATAGGGAACATGCACAGGCGACGTTCCCAACCAACGTTGATAGCCAACGCCATCGACGTGAAATGCCAATACATTCCACCAGGGCCTACCACCGTGCTTCCATGTCCGGCACCGTTCATAAACCCACCCGGCTTGTACGAAACCGGATTATGTTTCTGATAAGTGTATGGCCCCATAGGGTCATCAGCCACATACACTCCGTCGCCATATACATTGAATTCCGTTCCCGGAGCCGCATATTGCATATAATATTTTCCATCGTGCTTTGTCAGCCACGGCCCTTCGATAAATCCGCCAAGATCGGTATCGGTTGTATGGTTCTCACCAAACCGCTCCCAGCCATGGTTGTCAAGGTCAAGCCCGAACAGTTCCTTACGCTCGCTTTTCGGATGGAAACGACGATGCGGGTCAAGTTCCATACCACGGATAGGAAATACATTGGAAGACCCCCAGAACATATATGCCCTGCCGTCATCGTCGATAAACAAATCCGGGTCCTGCAAATTGAACAATATGCCTGGCTCAGCCTTCCATTTTCCGGATTTGGGATCATCAGAATACATCACACTCATAGCTCCCGACGGGTCGCCGCATACATACAGCACCGAATCGCGGTAATTATGGGCAGCCGGAGCGTTGCATCCCTGCGGATACCAATTCTGGGGCTCGATGAAATCCCAATTCTGCAAATCCGTGGAATGCCAATAGCCGTTGGAACGAGTGACGAACATATAGTACTCGCCACGGAATTCCACCACGGCAGGGTCGGCGCCAGAACGATAAGAAATATCTTTCTCAGCATTATAAATCATATACGTATAATCCACATTGAGCGGATTGCAATAAGTGTCCATCCGCAAATTCTGGGCAAAAGCCGGCGTCAGGAACATTGCAGCGGCAGCCATACCTGCCAATAATGTCTGTTTTCTCATATTTTAAGATTGTTTATTTCAATACGAACTTTGCTGATTCCACATCAAGGCTGTTGCCTCCTATCATCACTGTAAATTCTCCCGGCTCTGCCACATAGTCGAGTACGGAATTAAAGAATTTCAAATCGTTGACATCAATATTGAACGTCACAGTTCTACTCTCACCCGCCTTCAGTGCAATGCGTTTGTAATCTTTCAATTCCATCACCGGAGGGGTCACGCTGCGCACCATATCACGCAAATAAAGCTGCACGATTTCCTCTCCGTCGCGTTGACCGGCATTCGTAACCACAACAGAAGCCTCGATTGTCCCGTCAGCTGTCATTTCATCCGAGCTAAGATTCACTTGCCCATATTCATATTCAGTATAGCTCAGGCCATATCCGAAAGGATAAAGCGGTTCGTTGGGCACATCGATATAGTTCGACACATAACGGGTGTACCACGCTTCCGGCGCCATCGGGCGTCCCGTATTCTTATGATTATAATATATCGGGCATTGTCCGGTTACACGAGGAAACGACATCGTAAGTTTAGCCGACGGATTCACCTTTCCTGTCAGCACATCGGCAATAGCGGCTCCGGCTTCCGAACCGCCCATCCACACATTCAACACAGCATCTGCCTGTGCAGCCTGACGTTCCAAGGCCAACGGTCTGCCGGTGAACAGGACCATCGCAACGGGTATGCCAGTGGCATCCAATGCATCCATCAGAGTTTTCTGGCAGTCGGGCATTTCAAGAATGGCACGGCTTGCACCTTCTCCACTCATAGCCTCAGCCTCGCCCATAGCTGCGATTATGACATCGGCGCCATTTACCACTTTCAATGCCTCGGCAAGCAATTCCTTTCCATCGCCACGCTTATTGATCTCACGGCTAGTGAAATTATATTCATACTTCTCATCGTCAACCAAGTTACAACCACGGGCGTACACGACTTCAACACCGGCACCCAATGCCTTGCGCAAATTCTCCACCAAACCGTTATATTCGCCTGTCACAGCATCCTTAGCCCACGAACCGCACATATTGGCACGACTGTCGGCAAGCGGTCCGACCACTGCAACTTTCTTAACACCGTCCAATGGCAACAAATCTCCATCATTCTTCAGCAACACATACGACTCTGCCGCTATCCGCCTCGATGCCGCAAGATTGGCAGCTGAACGCAATTCCTTTTCACCCCTTTCCGGATTGCAATAGCGGTAAGGATTGTGGAAAAGCCCCAAATCGTATTTTGCCACAAGCATACGCCGGCAAGCCGCATCAAGCTCTTTTTCAGAAATCTTGCCCTCATCAAGCAGCCGCTTCAACGAACCGTCATAAAAATCGGCAATCATATCCATATCCACACCTGCCTTGAACGCCTGCAGCGACACTTCATCCTGATTTCCTACGCCGTGGCTGACCATTTCCTTTATTGCAGTATAGTCCGACACAACAAATCCTTCAAATCCCCATTCCTCACGCAAAATGTCGCGCAGCAGCCAACTGTTGCCCGTGGCAGGAACACTTTCAAACTCATTGAACGAAGTCATCACGCTTCCCACTCCGGCATCCACGGCAGCCTTATATGGTTGCATATAATAATTCATTGCCGTCACACGGCTCATATCCACAGGATTATAGTCACGTCCCGATTCCGATGCGCCATAAAGAGCAAAATGCTTCACGCAAGCCATTATCGTGGTGTCGGCACTCAAATCATCGGACTGGTAACCACGCACCCATGCAGCAGCCATCAGCGAACCGAGATACGGGTCCTCGCCGGCACCTTCTTTCACACGTCCCCAGCGCGCGTCGCGCGATATGTCAACCATAGGGCTATATGTCCAGCAAACTCCATCGGTGCTTACCTCGCGTGCGGAAATCCTTGCCACCTCCTCTATGTTCTCCGGCTTCCAGCTGCACGACAATGCCAAAGGCACAGGAAATGTGGTCTTGTATCCTTGACAAATGTCAGCACCTATTATAATAGGAATGCCGAGACGGCTTTCCTCAACCGCCACTTCCTGAAGCGCCCGGATATCGTCAACTCCGAATATATTGAAAATTCCCCCGACTTCACCACGGGTTATTCTTCCGGCAATGTCGCTTTTCTTCGCATCCGGCTTCACGTTTCCATAAGAAGGCAGATTCAACTGTCCGATTTTTTCATCCACAGTCATCCGTCCGAGCAATCCGTCTATAAACTCGTCCTTACTTTTGCTCTCCACTTCTTCCGCCGTTATGCGCTGTGCAAAAATCTCCGGCGCAAAAACAGCCGACACAACCACCACAGCCGCCGGCATCATAATTTTCTTAAATATTTTCATAACATAGAACAGGTTTTATTCAGACTAAAAATCTTTCACAAAGCAAAAGAATAGTGGCAGAACTTTCAAAATATAGCATACGCCAACGCTACTATATGTTGTATAACATAAAATACCCACTACGTTTTTACTACGTTCATACCGCATAGTTATTTGTCATACAGCACATTCCAAAGCATAGGGGCGGCTGCCGTAATTGCCGGCAGTCGCCCCCGTGTTTTTCACAAAAAATGCAGGATTGTTATTTCACTATTGAAACTTTCTGCATTTCATTTGCTCCAGTATTCTTGTTTTCAATGTTCAAGAAATATATTCCGGCAGGAAGGTCGGACAAATCAATGTTATCCTGCAATCCCTCATAAGCCTTGACTGCCACACCGTTGGCGTTCATAAGCGTCAGATGAGTGTAATCTCCTTCCACCTTCAGGAAGCCCGAAGTCGGATTCGGATATACTTTCACTTGAGAGCCATAGATGCCGCCAATACCAGCATCTTCTCCGAAACGTACAGATTCCAGCTTTGATGTACCGGAATAATACACAGCCTCAACACTTGCCGTATGCGCGCCTTCCTTAAGGCCTACGAAACGATAGCTGATCTGGTCGGTCGTAGCGACAAGGTTACCGTCAAGATAAACATTGTAGCTTACTGCCGGACGCTGCACATCCTCTGCCGCCGGAGCCTTCATCATGCGCTTCTGCGGAAGGCTTCCGATATAAATGTCGTCGAGCATCAGAATCCAGCCGTCGGCATTCGACACGTTACGTATCGCGACGCGTTTTGCTCCAGCAGGAATCGTATAAGAATACTCCATCCAATAAGTGAACGGAGTAAGGCGTTCCGCCATCCATACAAAATCATCTTCCTCCGGCTCGTCAACCATAGAATAGCCCACACTGAAATAGTCGGGCATTCCCTCAGCCTGCGCCGCAGAACTTGCATAGAAACTGAACTGGAAATCGTGGGCGTACGACAGTTCAGGCGAAATCAGCCAGTCGTCGTTCTGTACCAAGGCCGCAAAGCTCGCAAGGTATTTGTTGCCGCTGTGAGGCGCGAGCATCGGGTATTTCGTGAGCGGCATGTCTGGATTTGTTGTCTCGGCAGCCGACGGATTGAACACCATAAACGACATATAGTCGCCATTGCCTTCGAACGAAGCGTTATCGAATCCCCAAGTGGGCTGTCCGTCAAGATCCCAATATTCCCAACCGGCCTTGCCCGGAGAATTGATTGCAAAGTCCTCGTGGTCCTCGAAGTCGTCGAATATCACGGCCGAAGTGTTCCATGTGAACAACGCCGTCTTGGCATTCTTGTCGTAGTTCTCTACCGCAAGGTTGACCGGGTCGGATATGACTTCTTTCAGCAGATAGGTTTCTGTCGTGTAGATGTTCTCTGTCGAGAAATCAATCTCTACGTTAACAGTCTCATATCCTTCCAATGTGATTGCCATATCGTATTTGTCCTTGACAACCTCCGGAAGCACGACCTGCCCGCTTTCACCGACAGCCACGCTGTAGGAGTGCTGGCGGTTACGGCCGGTCATCGAGACAAGCGCGCCCTTGGCGCCCTCGCCTTCGCTGTTCGACTTGACATTGACAGTCACCTTGGTGTACATATGGTAGCCCACAAACTGCGACATCGAGGCCTCCGACATCGTGCCGTCAGGATATACGGTACGCACAGCATATGCATAAACACCGTCGGGCAAATCGGCCGGAGTATCGGTAAACTCCGCTGTCTCCGCATTTTCTTTCACCAAAGTCCATGCGTCAGGAGTGGAAATCTGGGTTTCCGACAACCTGTAAACATTGTATTTACAGAAATCCGGCATCACGGAGCCTTCCTCCACTTCGCTTTCCTCACCGCCATTGTCGGCAAGACGCTTACCGGTCGCGCGTATCATCAGGTTCTGGGCCATGCCATGGTCTTCGATATAATCGAAATCCCCGTTGGTGTAAGTGGCAGCAAACACGTGGCGGTTCTTGAGGAACGGATATTCGAAGCTCTTTCCGGAATCGGCTCCCACGCCGAGATAGCCTTCGTAGCCCAATGCCACAACGCATCCGTCAGGAGCATAGATCTTTTCATCCAAAGCCACTTCCACCCACTGATTATCGGCAGGAACGTTTACATCCTGCTGATAAAGCACATTGCCAGTAGGATTGCCGTCCCCATCGAGCGCGAACACATAGGCCGTGACATAATAGTGCGGGCCTCCGGCTGAGGTCTGGTACCACGAAATGCCGTCAAGTACAACCGGCTCACGGTAGACCGTACCGAGAACGGTCTTGTCGGTAGCGTTGTCGATACCCATAGAAGTTGCGGACGTGCCTTCGTCCACACGCAAGGCTACAGCGGCATCAGCATCTGCCCAGCTTACGTCCACCGACGACATATCCTCAGTGGGCACAGCCGACACATTTACAGGACGGTATTTCAAATATTCCGCGCTGATATTGCCAAGGTCGAGGTCGCCGTCGGTCAACGTGAATTCGGTTTCCGCGGTAGCGAACCATTCTTTCTCCACCGTCAGCGGGCAAGCCTCGCCCAATGCCGGGATTTCATCGAAAGCGAACGCGCCGTCGGCACCGGTAGTCGCAGTGAATTCATCAATCGCGACAACAGTAACCGTAGCATCCGCAAGCGGGCTGCCGTCAGCAAGAACCACCTTGCCGGAAACCTTATAGTACGACAGTTCTTCGAGTTGGAAATCCTTCACAGCGTCGCCGCCGTCCACCGTAACTTCAGCTTCCGCCGGATGATAGCGTTCCGCATTAACAGTCACAGTGTAAGAGCCGTCTTTCACTGCATAGAACGCATATTCACCATTTTCATCCGACGTTGTGGTAATATTGTCACCCGACAATGTCACAAGCGCGCCTGCCACAGGATTGCCGTCGGCATCGGTCAACGTTCCTGAAATCACTGCGCCCGAACACTGCATATCCAATGCTATGGCCGCTTTCTGATTGAACAATGAAGAGCCGTAGCTGCTATAACTGAATTCAGTCCAACTTGACGTATAATAATATGTACCATACGAATCTGCTATGCTGTAAGTACCGAACACCACCCCGCTATAATACTTGTCGCCAAGGTCGTGTGTGGTAAACACTGCCAGATTCTTGCCTTTTTCCAACTGGAATTTCTTGTCAAGCGTCACTTTGACAGTAGATTGTCCGTCAGGGATGTCGATTGTGCCGTCATATACAAGCGTCCATTCCGATTCCGGTATCCAAGTGCGGTCGGTCGGGGCAGCGGAAGTATTTGCCATATAAACTTTGAACGGTACTGCCTCAACAGCAGACGGAGAAGAACTGTTAACATAGAACGAATACGATTCTATCACTCCGCAATCGTGACCGAGCTCTTCTGCAGTATAGACATTCTGTGCTACCGCATATTTATAATACAGACTTGCGATAGCATATTGATTCCACCCGGTAGGAGCAAGCTCAACATATTCGGCAGAACCGGCAGGGCGCACTTCCACGGCGATAGCGTCGGATGTGTCGTCGCTTTCTATCTCGTCCGCATCATAATCCACTTTCGCAGCTACCGAAATATTGCCTTCCGACTCAGGAGTCCACACTAACGTCAATTCAGCGGAAGCGCCGGCCTCGAGCGCCGCTGCGCTTGCAGCAGTCGCCAACGTTTCTCCTGATTCCGCATTTATCAGATTGACAGAATACGAAGAGGCAGCGTTCTTGCCCTTGTTGAGCACCGTGGCCGTGTAAGTGTAGGAGTTCCCTGCCACCACGTATGCCGGACCAGTGAACGCATCCAAAAGCAGATTGTTGTCAGCGATTTGCTCAAGCGACACATTATTGACATACAGAAAACCTGTCTTTGCTGCGGAATATGTATAAATTCCTATATTATAATAACCTGTTTCCTCTACAGTGAACATCGTTTCTTCCGTGTTCCACTGATAAGAGTAATTAAGGTATTCCGAACGATAATCAGGCAAATCGAGCAATGTAGTGGTCATAGCTTCCACAGTGCCTTCTTTTCCAAGACACATTTTCAGATTAGCCGCACCGCTGCTCGAAGTCTTGATGTCAATGGCAAACTTATAGTTCTTGCCAGCCTCAAGATAGAATGAATGAGAAATCAACCAGTCATCTGAAGCGGTTGTCGATGGCGGATAAGTAGGATTGTTATACTGCATTCCGCCAGTATAACCGGCAGACCATACACGCCCGTCATTGTCGGCATCGACAATCTGCCAAGCCTTAAGCTCTTCGGTAGTGAATGTGCAGTTATACGGCATCTTGTTGGCCGGACCGAGCACCACAGGCTCTGCCACAACCTTTCCGCCTTCGCCATTAGCCGTTGAAGCTATGACTTCATACGTATAAGTGCTTATTTCCGTAACCTTGTCATTAAATGTCAGCTCAGAAATACCGTCAGCGACTGTCACTTCACCACGTTTCACCGTATAGACAAGCGAAGCGCGGTCGATCCACCCGCCATTCAAGCCTGTTTCAGGAGCAGTCCATGCAATCGTGACATCATCCGGTGCATTCTTCACTACCGAAACGCTACCTGGAGCTGCAGGCACATCCTTGCCCACATAGACCTCGGCAACAGCTTCCACGCCATTACCTACCTCATTGACAGGCACAACCTTGTATTCAACGAGCAAACCGGTCTCCCCTTCTATTTCATCGACATATTCAATATAAACTCCCGGCGTCTTGGCATCCTCATCCGCAAGACTCTCTATCAATTCGTCGTTACGGTAAATGTCAACCTGCTTCAATGAAGCGAGTTCTCCACCATTGAATACGGTTGACGGATTGAACCATTCAAGCGTTGCCTTGCATGCGCCATTGGCATCAGGAGTGACAACAAAGTCCGAGACAGCATCAGGAGTACCGGTTGCTGAAGCATTGAACGGTATGTACATACCTGTAATCGAAGCATCGCCGGCAGAGCCGAGTGTTCCGACCTCCGTAGCCTTTCCTGTCGCAAGGTCGATAGTGCAAAGAATATCATTAGTATCGCCATATCCAGGAATCATACTGTTGACAGCCCAATAAAGAGTACCGTCAGTATGATTGAATTCAAGCGAGCTGTCGCCGGTAGGGCTGTAACCGGTAGCACCGATTACTTCAACAGCGCCGTCGGTCTTATTTATTTTACAAAAATCCCCATACTTAGTCACGCCATAAAGCTGCCCGTCATAAGTGCATGCCATAGCAAAGAAATAACGGTCAAGGTCTGCGACTTTAGTTACTGCGGCATTTTTAATGTCGATTGTGTAAAGCGCACCGAATCCCTGCTCTCCAGTCGCACCCAGATTGCACGCCACAAGAAACATCGTGCCTGTGGAATAATCGTAGGTGATGGCATTCACCTTGTTCTCAATACCGGTGATGCTCCCTACTTCCTCAGGTGTGGCCTGCGTGTCGAGATCAAAACAGTACAACTTATCAGGAGCTGAGGAAGTTGTCCCGAACGCCGTGCTGACAAAATAATATTTCCCATCAACACAAGCTCCTGCCGTTGCATAGAGCGACCCCATAGAAAACAGCGAATTAAAACTGTCAACTGATGGAATCTTGAAAGAGACGATTTGGTTTGTCTGACTTCCTTGGTCAAACAACAAGATGCCATAAGCATCCAATTCCTGCCCGTTATTCATTTTCAACGGCAAGCCTGCGGCTTTCATTGAAAAAGAAAAGACAAGGCAGAGCGCAAGAAATGCGGCTTTTAAGCAAGCCTTGAATTTACACATAAGATTTTTAATTTTATAAATATTAAGAATGAGAATACTTAAGCAATAATTTCCCTACAAAAGTACTAAATATATTCAAGACGATAGCATTTCTTATGGAAAATGCTAAAAATTGCTATAAAGCTGACACGCCCGGAATTCCCGTTCGATGGACCCTTGCGCATCACATAATACCCACAACAACACGGTATTAGAATCTGTGCTTTTTAGCACAATCAGCGCAGACACCTTTCATCACGTAGTTCACGCTTTCCAAAATAAAATTCTCAGGGAGATGCACGACCGGGACAGGAAGGCCTCGCATACACAGCGTGCGATGACAATGCGTGCAATAGAAATGGGTATGCAAATCGTCAACATGACAGGTGCATTCATTGGAACAGACCGCATATTTCAAAGAACCGGACCCATCGTCAATGCTGTGGATGAGATGATGCTCCAGAAACAAGGCAAGTGTACGCGAAACCGTGGACTTGTCAACAGTCACCAAAGCGTCGGTAATATCAAGCAACGACATGGCGCAACCGCTGCCGAGCATTGTCCTCAATATCATAAGGCGCAACGCCGTAGGCTTTATTTCCCGCAAAGCCAACATATCCAGATATTTCTGTTCTTCGGCCATTTCTCCATTAAATCATTGCAAATATAATCATTTTCCACCAACAACCCACTGTATCCGCAATGCGTTGAGCACGGCAAGCAATGCCACACCGACATCGGCAAACACGGCTTCCCACAGTCCTGCCAATCCGAATGCACCCAACAGCAGCACCCCCACTTTAAAAGCTATTGCAAACACAATGTTCTGAGCCACTATGCGCTTCGTCACCCGCCCTATACGCACAGCCTTAGCCACTTTCGACGGTTTGTCGTCCTGTATTACGACATCGGCAGTTTCGATTGCGGCATCACTGCCAAGACCTCCCATGGCAATGCCTACATTACTCATCGCAAGCACAGGAGCATCGTTTATGCCGTCGCCCACAAACGCCACTGCACCATCGGCATCCTGCATCATACGCCTGAACGCGTCAACTTTGCCCGACGGCAACAAATCACCTGCAAATTGCGTCACTCTGAGCTTTTTTGCCAAATCTGCCACAATCGCAGATTTATCGCCCGAAAGTATAGCCGTCTTTTTCACTCCTTCCGCATACAGAGCCGCCACCGCATCTTTTGAATCTGGCTTAACCTCATCGGCGAGGAAAACCGCCCCGGAATATTCGCCATCAATCGAGCAGACTACAACAGTATCGATTTCCGACGAAAAATCCGGCAAACCTTTCGCTCCTTCCTGCATCAGGAACGACATATTGCCGATTACCACGCGCCTGCCTGCGGTAAATGCCTTCAGTCCTCCTCCTGCAGATTCTTCAACAGCCTCCACCGCATAATCGGCTTTTATGTTCTTCGATTTACAATATTCCACAATCGCCTTGGCAATCGGGTGCGTGCTCATTGCCTCGACCGAAGCGATTATGGAAAGTAAACTTTCTTCATCCGTACCGGAAGCTGTCTCTATCCGCTTCACTCCGAAATGCCCGGTAGTCAGCGTTCCTGTCTTGTCAAATACCACCATGTCCAACTTGGATATTTCCGAAAGATAATTGCCGCCCTTAAACAATATCCCGTTACGGGAAGCCGCCCCGATACCAGCAAAATAGCTCAAGGGAATGCTTACTACCAACGCGCAAGGACAGGATACAACCAAGAAAACCAAACCGCGGTAGAGAGATTCCGAGAACTCGAAATCCGCCACAAATGGTAGAACTGCCGCTATCAGCACGGCAAGCGCAATGACAACAGGTGTATATATCCTGGCAAATTTACGTATGAACAATTCAGCAGGAGCCTTTCGCTCATTAGCTTCTTCCACCATACGGAGAATACGCGACAACGCACTGTCGGCAAACGGTTTAGTCACACGGACCCTCACGGCTGAGGCCGTAGCTATCATTCCGGCAAGCACGCTCCCGCCCTTTTCAACCGTCCGCGGAACGCTCTCGCCTGTCAATGCAGCCGTGTCAAACGAAGCGTGCTCGTCAAGCAAAATGCCGTCCAACGGCAATCTCTCTCCGGTTTTAACCTCAACGACCATACCAGGTAGCACTTCTGAAGGATGCTTCACCATAGATGAGCCATCGTCAGCAATCACCGTGGTCGTCTCAGGACGCACATCGAGCAATGCCTGTATGCTGCCTTTCGCACGCTCAACAGCCTGTTCCTGCAATGCCTCACCTACCGAGTAAAACAACATCACGGCCACCGCTTCAGGATATTCGCCTATACAGAACGCTCCTATCGAAGCAATCGTCATCAACAAAAACTCATTGAAAAAATCCTTTCCATAGACGCCCTCTTCCCATGCCTCTTTCATAACAGGCAAACCTACCGGCAAATAAGCAAGGACGAACAAAACCCAACGATATTGACTGACGGCAAACCCATCGCTGCCATATTGAAATGACAGACCCGCGGCCAAAAGCACCGCGGAAACGATTGCCGGCATCCACCTTTTGTAATTATGCGGATTAGCCGTATCGCAGCTTTTTCCGTAACAATGATTGCAGCACATAATCAACTTTCATTTTGTGCTACAAAATTACCCATCTATCCTTGCAACAGGGTTGCAATTGTGCGGCGTACACGGGCTGCCGTGGTCACTTCACGTGTATATTCGTCTATTCCAGTGCTACCCATAGCCACTTCCGGATTCTGCAACAGGGAGTGGCTTTTCTTTTTCTCACGCGCGGAAAAATGAAATTCCGTTATTCCGGTGGAATCGGCAAGCTGACGTATATTGGTCTCATTCACGCCGCATCCAGCCATTATCGTTATCCTTCCGGCCGATTTCACTTGCAGCTCTTTGAGCAGTGCCGCCCCTTCCGGAGCGGTGGGCTGCTGTCCCGATGTCAGTATGTGCTTCACACCAAGACCCACAAGCTGTTCCAATGCCGTGAAAGGCTTCCGGCAACGGTCGAAGGCACGATGGAATGTAACGGGCAACCCATCAGAAGCAGCCATCAACCTTGCCATCGTCGCCATATCGACATCGCCATCGGCAGTGAGGCAACCGAACACCAAGCCGTCAGCGCCAGCCATACGCGCCATCCTGATGTCCTCCACCATCGTGGAAAGCTCCAAGGGGGTATAAATGAAGTCGCCACCACGCGGACGGATTATCACGTGCAACTTTATGCCTATCATACGGCGGGCCATCACAATCTCGCCATACGACGGTGTCGTCCCACCCTCAGGGATTGAAGCGCACAATTCAACGCGGCCTGCACCGCCTTTTTCCGCCTCGATGCAGCTCTCAACCGAATTGGCGCACACCTCAAACTTATATTCCTTCATAATTCAAATCCGACTTAAATATGCCAAAACCGAAATATTCTTCCTTTTTCTCACAAAAAAAGAGCGACCGGAACTCACCGAGTTGTCAGTCGCTCTTCGTACCCAGACCCGGGATCGAACCGGGATGGATTTTACTCCACTGGTGTTTGAGACCAGCGCGTCTACCAATTCCGCCATCTGGGCATTAGCTTTGCGCAATTGGCTTTTGCGATTGCAAAGGTATGGCTAATTTCCCATTCGTGCAAATTTTCTGCACTTTTTCTGCAAAAATGCCAAACCATGCCATATACAGCAATAATCAACAAGCTGTCTTACAGCCTAATCAGTTGTCACAATAAATTTATAGCAGCGTGTTATATCGTAGCGAGGAAGCACAACCACCTGCAAATCCTTCGAGCGGTCAACAAGCGACTCCGTCCCCTCTCCAACGGAAACGCCTTTGGCAACCAAGGCATCAACAACGGTCCTGCGCGCCAATTCCGGAGTATTGTTGTCCTCACTAAGATGGCACAAAAACACATATTTCAGACGCGGACCATATATTTCCGACACAAAGGCCGCCGTATCAGCATTGTCGAGATGCCCCTCGTCGGTCCGTATCCTGTTTTTCAAATATTCCGGATATTTGCCTTCCGCCAGCATTTTTGCGTCATAATTGCTCTCTATCACCAGATAATCAGATTGCGACATATAATATCGCGCCCGGTCTGTCACAGCGCCCAAATCTGTGGCAATCACGAACTTCACCCCCTCGAAATCAATCGAGAACCCGGAATTGCAAGTCCCATCGTGCGACACTTCGAATGCCGTTATTTCGAAGCCAGCCAACTTGAAAGGTATTTCCTTAAAAATAGCCACATGGTAATCCTTTACCCGCCGCGATATGCTATGTCTGCGGAAAATGCCACCAAGCACCCTGTTCGTACAGAACAGTCCCGTATTTCTATATTTACGTAAAAACGCATACACATAGCGCACATGGTCGCTATGATCGTGAGTAAGACAAATGCCCTTTACCGACTCCGGACTGATTCCGTTTGCCTGCAGACCGTCCACCACCTTCCGCATATCCACGCCGGCATCGATAAGAATGCCTCCGTCTTCATTTCCAAGATACGCACAATTGCCACTGCTGCCACTGCCGAAACTAATATACTTCAGCACCTTAGTCTCCTGCAAATCAACTTCGGGCGTTTCGAGTTCCGAGACTCCATCCTCAGACTCTTTGACCAGCGGCTCCGTATCATCACCGAATAATGAATACTGATATGAATTGAATTTTATCTTTTTAGCCATCGTCAATGATACAATAAAAATATAGCCGGACGTTTTCCATAATCGTATCCGCCCTTTGACCATTCGTCAACACGACGAGTCGTCACAGTCTCATTCTCACAAGTCAAATCGCAGGCAACACAGAGCCGCAGATTACGTTTAACCGTATTGCATATGTCGGCAATCAATTTGTTATTGCGATAAGGAGTCTCGATAAAAATCTGGGTCTGACCGGCAGCTATCCCCAGTTCCAGCTCGTGCAGTTTTTTCACTCTACGGACGGAATCGACAGGAAGATATCCATGGAAAGCAAAGCTCTGTCCATTAAAACCGGAAGCCATAAGCGACAACAAGATGCTTGACGGTCCGACCAACGGTATGACCCGCAGCCCTCGCGACTGCGCCATCGCCACAACATCAGCACCTGGATCCGCAACGGCGGGGCATCCGGCTTCAGACACCACTCCCATCGGATTCCCGGCAAGCAACGGCGACAGATAATCCCTCATTTCTTCAGGACGCGTATGCTCGTCGAGCGTGAAAAACGTCAAGCTGTCAATATCGATGTTCTTATCGCAACGTCTCAAAAAACGCCGGGCTGAACGCACATTCTCCACTATGAAATACCGTATTCCTCTTATCACCTCTATGTTATAAGAAGGCAACACCCTTTCCAACGGCGATTCGCCAAGGGTAACAGGTATCAAATACAATGCGGATTCCATCAAAAAGAAATATTTAATGCAAAATTAATCAATCCCGGAAAATCTTGCAACCCCACACTATACAAACAAGAAATACAATGCAGGCAACAGCAACAGCACCATAATAACAGACCGTACAACCATCTTGCGTTTCAACACACTCTTCCCTGCCAGCGAGGACAACACTAACCTTGTACCCTTTTTTGCACAAATCCTTGGCAAGCCCTATCTCCTGACTATTATACGTTTTTTGATCCGTATATGACAATGAGCTTCTTAATATGAGCAAATGCTTCATTGCCACACATCTATTCATTAACACAATTAAGCACTACCGCCGCATCAGCATTTCCCGACAAGCGTCTGAACATCGGCATATACCGCTTGCGCAACTGACCGCTACGTACTAC
>JADIMC010000113.1 GCA_017694955.1 Candidatus Limisoma faecipullorum | reverse complement strand
AAGCTTGTTTCTTGCCTTGTAGTACGATGGCCATGCCGCCGTGTGATTCTTCCGAATAAGACGCTATTGGTTGCTGACTGGTGGGTAAACGGAGCCAGTTGACGTTACGCTGTAATTGGAAGTCCCGTTAGGCACGCAATTGAAATGCAGCGACATATCGGGTCCGCTCATTTGCAGTTTGAAATTGCTTATCGGATATTGAGTTGCAGGGGTGTCGCTTGTTGACAGTACCGGGATGATTTCGTCGATTTGAAGGATGTACCCATTTGATGTCAGTGTGACAGGAATATCCTTGAGGGTGAATGATATAAGCGGCATGTTTTCAACAAAGCGTGCGTTGTATATCAGCACGTTGGCCTTGTTGGTGTCAGAAAATCTCACTTCATATTGTGTCTCGTCGGTAGAGTATGAGTTGCCTTCCGTTGGAGTGGTCATAGTGCGCTGCGAGAAGATATACGGGTTTCTGTCGATAGCTGTCACGCGATAGCGCCCGTCGAGCACGAATGAAATCTGGTAAACGAGAATTTGGCGCATGCTTGTATATGAATCGTCGGAAATCACATACGGGTGGATTGTTCCCTTCAGGTTGGTGATTACGTGAGAACCTGCGATTCCGTCTGCCACTTCAGGGGTTAAAGACCCGGCAGAGAATGT
This sequence comes from Candidatus Limisoma faecipullorum, assembly GCA_017694955.1. GTDB lineage: Bacteria > Bacteroidota > Bacteroidia > Bacteroidales > Muribaculaceae > Limisoma > Limisoma faecipullorum. The sequence goes on along the minus strand of JADIMC010000113.1, from coordinate 2,627 downwards.
GTACTCATAGTTGGCTAACTTCATTTCGAGGTCGTTAAGGGTGAGATTCACTTCTCCGGACTCTCCGAAATTGCCTCTTATGGCGAGGTCGAGCTTCAGGTTGTTGACATCGGTCAAATCCATGGTGAATACATAAGTGCCGGCTTTCAGCTCATAGCTTCCGGGGGTGTTCTGCATGTCTTCAATATTGTTGTAACATGCGTAGTTTGCTGTTATGACGGTGTTTGGCTCCTCTCCCTCAAGACAGGAAGTCATTGTCATTGTGAGCGCCAGGCTCAGCAGTAAAAGAATTTTTTTCATAGTTTATAGTAAATAATTGTTTTAAATGTTTATTCTCAGTGTGGCGCCGAATTGAGCCGGTTTGCCCCGTTGCAGGAATTCGTGCTCTATAGAAACGAAATAAAACGTGGAATACTGCACGGAAGTAGCATTTTTTATCCAGAGATTCAACGAATATTTTTCGCCGGAGAAGCGTACGCTGCCGTTGAGCAGTACGTACAAGTCCTGGTGGAGGCTGTTGCTTTCGTTCCAGTAAATCTTGCCTGTGCCTTTTATGTCGGCGCCTACGCTTATGTAGCGCAAAAAATCGTTGTTGATTCTGAACGCATAATTTGCGGCTGCAAAGATAGTGTTTTGTGGGGCATAAGGTATGAATTTCCCGGAATAATTCTCTTTCCCGTTGTCAAATTCCACGAACTTGGCGTTGGTATAGCCATAGCTTGCCTTAAGCTGGAGGCGTTTTGCAGGGGATGCCGAAACCGACAGCTCGAATCCCGCACTCCTTGTCTTGCCTGCATTTGCCATTATTCGTCCGGTGGTAGTCCCGTCGGGAAATACGGTAAGTTGCTGGTCGCGGCAGTCGATGTAGAAAGCGGCAGCTTCTGCTGTCAGTTTGCCGTCGAGCAGTGTGAGCTTTCCTCCTATTTCGTAATTCCAGCTTTTTTCTGGTCTGTAGCCCACTATGTCGTTGATGTCGTATTTCGCTCCTATTCCCATTTTGCTCATCAGCTCCTGCTGGAGTACATCGGAGAACATTTGTGTGTTGAATCCGCCCGCCTTATATCCTTTAGAGACGCTTGCATAGACTATTCCATCTATGGGCAGATGGTAGGTGGCTGTGATTTTCGGCAGCAGTTGTTTAAAGTCGCGGTGCAGTTTCCCTGTCATGTTTATGTCGATGGGCATGTTCTTGAATGTCTCTAAACCGTTATTGGTGACGTGGTAAATTGTATAGCTGGTATTGCAATTGTTGTCATAACTGAGGCTGCTGCGTTCATAGTCGAAGCGTAAGCCGGCTGTGAGCGTGAATTTTCCAAGGTCGGCGGCGACTTCTCCATAAGCGGCAGTTCCGAATCCGGGATTTTTGAATTTGGAATCGAGCGGGAATGTCCGTTTGTCCCAAATGATGGGATATTCAGGACTGAAGCTGTTCCAATGGCTTTCGATGAGCTGCTCGATACCGTAGTCTTTGAATGTGACAGGCGCTTGCGCATCGGAATGCCGGTAGAAGCCGAAAACGCCTCCAAGCCAGCGGAATTTCTGGTTCTCGTTGCTTTTTATCAGCAAGTCGCCGGTCACTGCATGCTCTTTTTTCTTTTGAGTGAGGGTGAAATATGGCAATGGAAGGAAATCCTGGTCAAGCGTCATATTGTCGTCGATATACTGGTAGCTTGCCACTCCAGTGAGCAGGAATTTCTCGTGTTGCCATTTAACTGTCAGTCCGTCGAGAAAGGAATTGCGGCGGTAGAAACACGTGTCGTTGTAGTTGATTTCACCGGTGCTTACAAATTCGTAGGCGTATCCGCCTTGGCGCACTACCGACATGCTTGCCGCATTCAGCACTGTCAGTCCTTCTTTCGGAATCCATTCCAATTTAAGCGATGCCCGCACGGCATTCTCTTTGTCGCATTTCTCACCGTCATATGCATTGGTGAAGAATCCGTCGGTATGTGTGTAGTAGATACCGGCTCCTATCCCAAAATTGTCGGTTAGGGCAGAGTATTGCGACACTCCTGTCTTGATGGAGTTCTCGTTTCCATATTCGGCAATTATGCGTGTGCCTTGGTAGGAAAGTGGTGATAGAGTGTTGATGCTTACAAGCCCTCCCATTGTGTTTCGCCCGTGTAATGTGCTTTGCGGCCCGCGCAGGACCTCGATGCTTTCAATGTCCAGAAGGTCAAAGTCGTAGTTGTCTTTATTCAGCACGGGGATGTTGTCGATGTTGAATCCTATGACAGGCTGGTCGATTCTTGCGCCGATGCCACGTACGTAGATTGACGATGTGATGCGTGAGCCATAGTCGGGAACATAAAAATTCGGCACGGTGATGCTCACATCTTTTGTATTCACTATATTGTTGCGCTCAACCTCGTGGCGTGGCAAAAATGTTGCCGACCCTGGGACTTCTCCGTCGGGTGCGACGGATTTTACAGCTGTTATCGATATCTCTGAAAGATACAGCGTGGAATCGCTGTATTCTGTTGTGGCAGGCGAGTTTGCGGTTGATGCATAGAACGGAATGCAAGCCATTGCCATATGTAAATAGAATCCTTTCAATTTCTTGTTTTTTGACCGTTGCAAAATAATAAATAAATTTTGCGGTCGGCAATCGCTAATTTTAGTGATTT
>JADIMC010000112.1 GCA_017694955.1 Candidatus Limisoma faecipullorum | reverse complement strand
AATAAAGATTTTACTTATCATATCGAACAAAGATTCGTATGTTAAATCAATAAAAGTTGTTTTGCCACAATCAGTTAACAATGACTTGTATTCAGGTATAGCGCGTTCGAAAAAATGTTTATTACCTTGTGGATAAAGATGTATGTGGTGGAAATGCTGAATATCCCCTCTAAATAACATGGAATATCCCAAAATATGATTACGCCAAATTTGACGTAAATGGTTAGCGTTTATAAATGAAATGATGTCTAATGTTGGAATATACCAATGCGATTTTTGTGTCATCTGATAGTATAATCCATCTCTATTCTCAATATCTTGTCTCTCCTTAACACCAATAGGATAACCGTTTTCAGTGTATTTTACCTCTATCCCAATACCTCCAATAGAGCCATCAGAAGATACATACTCAATGAATGTGTCAAAAGATGTTCCGTCATTCAGATATGCGCTTTTGTCAGCACCTCCCGCATACTCAATGAGTATGCGGTTTATCTTTGATATACCTCCTCCTATTATTTCGTTAAACAGAGCAGCAGTAGCATCCAAGTCCTCTTCCATTGGAGTAAATATGTTATAAGGTATGTGTTCGCTTCGCAACATATTGGAGAACAATACAGAAGACTTAAATGATATAACTTTGCTTTTAATCAGATCTCTATAAGTATCACAAAATATAAGTCCTTGCTTGGCGGCATCGGGAGAAAGAATAACTTGAGGATTCTTCTCGTCATAGAAATCATTCAATTCATTTTCTCTGAATGCAAACTGATGAGCTCGAGCCTTTGCTTTAAACTCATCATCATAGCGATAAGTTTTTCCTTTAGTCATTATTCTGTTGTATTATTAGTTTAAGTTCTTCAATAGATAATGTAGAGTCTTTTCTTCTATGTAGCATTGCATGACAGTTAGGGCACACAGGAAATAATTCCTTTTCAACTTCTATTTCATATCGTCCATCTCTATTAGAAATTGGGGTTACATGGTGTATATGTATGAAACCTTTTCCTAACTCTCCATAAGTTTTTTCAAAATCAAAACCACATACAAAACATTTAGTTCCTTTACTCTGGATACATTTATTGCGTGCATTGATATTTCTCTCACGCGTGGTTATGGTTACTTGTTCCAATTCACCTTCCCAATATGCATTTATTTCATTTTCGATAGTTCTGTTTGTGTAGCTTTTACTTAAAATGTTACAGTACTTTTGATGAATATCTCGCTCTATTTTTCTTGTCGTGTTATTATGCCCCTCTTCATAATAGATAATAAAGTCCATATAAGCTTTTAAGGCTATCCTTAATTTTTTCAGCTCCATAATCTTTATAAATTTGCGACAAATAATAATCTCTCAAATCAGTATTAATTCCTCTTGTGTGCAATTCGCCATCAAGCATTTTTTTTAATGCTCTATAAAAATCAGCGAAGGAGTTTTTGTCAATTCCATGACTAAGAAAAAGTGTTTCCTTGCCATTTTTTAATCGTTCCTCTTTGTTGTATATCGCTTTTGCCATTTTATAGATGGCTGACATTTGTTCTACCGTATATTCTATTTTTTTCATTTACTGTCTTCACTGAAGGTTATTAAATTCTCTTGCAAAGGTATTTGATTTTATTTTTAGCACACATAAAATATACATAATATTGCCCATTCATTTTTTTATTTCTATTTTTGCTGTGCGAGTTATGCGCATTGTGGCAAAGCAATGAAGAACTCTGAAATATGAACGGTTTCTATCTCGTTACCTAATTTTCAAGAAGGCACAACAACCAACTAATTATAAGGAAGTTATCTTATTTTATAAAACTTACGGAAAAACTTCCAAATCACTATAGTGAAATCAAAATATCAAAATTAAATCAAACACGTAATTTGCGATATTCATTAGGAGTATATCCAACCGTCTTTTTAAATATCCGGTTAAAGTGCTGCGGATACTGAAAACCTAATTCATAGGCTATCTGACTTACATTCTTGTTCGTTCCAAGAATCAGTTCCTTTGCAAGGTCGATTATTTTATTTTGTATGTATTCCTGAGCAGTCTTGCCTGTCTCCTTCTTTATTAAATCCCCGAAATAGTTAGGAGAAAGGCACACCTTCTCAGCAAAATATTTCACAGTAGGAAGTCCTTCTGATATTTGACTGCCATTAAAAAAATAATCGTCAAGCAAATTCTCAAAACGTGAAAGCACATCTTTGTTTGCAACGGAGCGTGTCACGAATTGTCGCTCATAAAATCGCATGCAATAATCAAGTAGAAGCTGTATGTTTCTTGCTATAAGACGTTTGCTCAACTTGTCAACCGGATGCGTCAACTCTGTCCTGATATTACGCAAACAATCAAGAAACATGCCTCTTTCGTCTTCCGACAAATGCAAAGCCTCCGACGATGAGTAAGAAAAGAATGAATATGACTTGATTTCCTGTCCCAAAGATGTTCCTTTTATTATATCCGGATGAAACAACAAACCTTTCGCTTTCGGTCTCACATCATCAAATATTTCTGTCTCAACCACCTGACCAGGCGCAAAACTCGTTATCGTCCCATCCTGATAATCATACACCTGCTTCCCATAGCGGATATCCCCGCATTTGGTATCTTTCAGGAAAAGCGCATATATGCCATAATTCACTATGAAATGCTTCGGAAACCTTGTCGCATCAGTCAAATCCACAACTGAAACCAACGGATGCAATGTCTCCAATCCGAACAATTGATTGTAAGCATCAACTGTATCAAGCTTAATTATATCATTCATAACAGAAACATTTACTGGAAACAAATATACAAAAAATTCAATTAATAACCATCTTCATAAATTCAGCAAATATGCCACAGTCAAACAATTCGACAAAACATTGTAAAAGAAAAAATCGTTATATATATCAAACTTACACATGGATGGAAAACGTGTAATATTGGTTATTCTATCAGTAATCCATCTACACATATATTATTTATTTTACTATAAATTTGCAATATGAAATCATAAATAATTGAAACACATAAAATCTTCAAATATGCAACAAATAAAAAACACAGAATTCAGTGGCGAACGCCCATTGTTCGCCTCGCACGACTTATATCTGGAAAATGTCACAATCCATGCCGGAGAATCCGCATTGAAAGAATGTTCAAATATCGAAGCAATTAAATGCCGGTTCGAAGGCAAGTATCCATTCTGGCATGTCGATGGATTCGTGATAAGAAACTGCGTATTCACAGAAGGTGCTCGTGCCGCCTTGTGGTACTCCCGCGAATTGGAAATGTCAGACACATTGGTCGAAGCGCCCAAAATGTTCCGGGAAATGGACGGAATATCGCTGACCAACGTACAAATTCCTGATGCGCAAGAGACATTATGGCACTGCAAAAATGCAGAGCTCAAAAATGTAAAAGTTAAAAACGCCGATTATCTGTTCATGCACAGCGAAAACATCTACATTGATGGTTACGAGCAATATGGCAACTACTCATTCCAATATTGCAAGAATGTAGAAATTCATAATGCCCGAATCGATTCAAAAGACGCTTTTTGGAACACAGAAAATGTAACCGTATATGATTCAGAAATCAATGGAGAATATCTTGGATGGCATTCCCACCACCTGAGATTAGTGAATTGCAAGATTTCAGGCACACAGCCCTTATGCTATGCCCACGACTTGATTATGGAAAATTGCACGATGGAAAGCGACTGCGACCTGTCTTTTGAATACAGCAGCGTCAATGCCAGCATCCTCAACCACATAACCAGTGTAAAGAACCCACGCACAGGAATCATAACAGCAAAAAGCTTTGGTGAAATCATACTTGACAAAAACATCAAAGCTCCGGCTGATTGTAAAATCATTTCTTTAGACAAATGAAAACATACAATTTCGACGAAATAATCCCAAGACACGGCTCAGATTCATACAAATGGGACAGCACCACCAACCAGGATGTGCTACCTATGTGGGTAGCCGATATGGATTTCCGTACAGCTCCTCCCATTATAGAAGAGCTGCAACAAAGAGTTTCACACGGCATATTCGGTTATACACGTGTACCCGACGCTTATTACAACGCTGTCACCAATTGGTTCTCAAGAAGGCATAATTGGCAAATCGACAAAAATTGGATTATTTACACTTCCGGTGTCGTACCGGCAATCTCAGCCATCATAAAAGCACTGACAAAAACAGGAGACAAAGTAATTGTACAAACACCTGTTTACAATTGCTTTTTTTCTTCCATCAGAAACAATGGCTGCGAAATACTATGCAACAGACTGATTTACGAACACAATACGTACAGAATCGATTATGAAGATTTAGAACAGAAAGCCTCTGACCCTAAAGCGAGAATCCTGCTTCTATGCAACCCTCATAACCCAGCAGGACGAGTATGGACAATCAACGAGCTTAAACGCATAGGCGAAATCTGCATCCGGCACGGCATAATTGTTGTCTCTGACGAAATTCACTGCGAGCTTGTTTACCCAGGACACCGTTATATCCCGTTTGCATCCATTTCCGAAGATTTCCTCCATCAATCAGTGACATGCCTGTCGCCAAGCAAATCTTTCAACATAGCCGGATTGCAGATAGCCAACATAATCTCATTCGATGAGAATTGGCGTAAAAAAATCGACAAGGCTATAAATATTAATGAGGTATGCGATGTAAATCCGTTTGGTGTCAGAGCCACAATAGCCGCTTACAACAAAGGCGAGGAATGGCTGCAACAATTGATTTCTTATCTCAAAGCGAATTATGACTGTTTCAAAGATTTCTGCGATAAGAATTTGACCGACTTCCCGATAGCAAAATTGGAAGGTACATATCTTGTATGGATGGATTGCCGCAAACTCGATATTCCATCAGAAGAATTAGAACGACAGCTAATCAAAGAAGCAAAACTATGGCTAAATGCCGGCACTATGTACGGACAAGACGGAGAAGGCTTTATGCGCTGGAATATCGCGTGTCCTCGCGCAAGGATGCTTGAAGGATTAGAACGGTTCTACAAATTCATTAATCAATCGAAGGCTTAATATATGTGTCAATACTCCCGATTTAAACTTTATCGGACATTCTGCTGTTCTCTATATAAATAGAGAATTTATCCAGTATTTTCGTAATATAACAGACATATATGTGGACTGCAATAATCATACTCGCAATCTCCGCCATATTTTTTGCAATCGGAAAAATCCGCTCCGATGTGGTCGCCTTGTGCGCTCTCGTACTGCTGCTTGTTTTTCATATCCTGACTCCTGATGAAGCCCTTTCCGGATTCTCCAATTCGGTTGTGATAATGATGATCGGACTTTTCGTGGTTGGAGGAGCTATTTTCCAGACAGGACTTGCAAAAATGATAAGCTCGCATCTGCTGCGACTGGCAGGAAAAAGCGAGACACGACTGCTTTTACTCGTCATAATAGTTACAGCCGCAATAGGAGCATTCGTCAGCAACACGGGAACGGTAGCCTTGATGCTCCCAATAGTGGTAAGCCTCGCTGCAAACGCGAATATTTCATCACGCAGGTTGCTTATGCCTCTTGCTTTCGCAAGCAGTATGGGAGGTATGATGACTCTCATCGGAACGCCTCCCAACCTTGTAATAGAAGAGACGCTTGTCTCTGCCGGTTATGAGCCGCTTTCTTTTTTCTCATTCCTGCCTGTCGGTCTGGTTTGTCTCGCCACCGGAATACTCGTGCTAATGCCTTTAAGCAAATTATTTCTTTCCGGGAAAAGCAAAAACAAATCCAATAAAAACAGTAAAAGTCTTCAGCAATTAGTCAATGAATATGGCATATCCGACAATCTGTTCAGATTGGCTGTTAATGAAAAAACGAACATCATAGGAAAAACCATCATCGACTTGGACATCCGTAACAAATATGGGCTGAACATTCTGGAGATTCGACGGGGCGACGCTTCTCGCCATAAATTCCTTAAAACCATAACACAAAAGCTTGCCGATCCTGACACGACAATACAATCCGGCGACATCCTCTACATAAGCGGTGAATTCTCCCAGATAAAAAAGATTGCCGCCGACTGCTTCCTCAAAATACTGGACGGACATACCACTGAGGAAACAAAAAATGGCAATACTTTGGATTTCTACGACATAGGAATAGCCGAAATAGTGTTTATGCCCACATCGCGGATGCTTAACCGCACAATTATGGAAATAGGATTCCGCGACAAATTCAATGTCAACGTTTTAGGGATACGCCGCCGTAAAGAATACATACTACAAGACCTCGGCAAGGTAAAAGTCCATAGCGGTGATGTGCTTCTTGTGCAAGGCACATGGAACGACATAGCAAGGCTCAACCGTGAAGATGCCGACTGGGTCGTACTGGGACAGCCGCTTGAAGAAGCCTCCAAAGTCACACTTGACTACAAGGCACCGGTAGCTGCGGCAATTATGCTGCTTATGATTGCGATGATGGTGTTCGACTTCATACCCGTAGCACCTGTAACCGCCGTGATAATAGCCGCACTTCTTATGGTGCTTACCGGATGCTTCCGTAACGTCGAAGCAGCCTACAAGACTATCAATTGGGAAAGTGTGGTACTTATAGCCGCTATGCTCCCGATGTCGCTCGCACTCGAAAAGACAGGAGCATCAGCATACATATCCGACTCTTTGGTCCACGGATTGGGCGACTACGGACCTTTTGCACTTATGGCTGGAATATATTTCACGACATCGCTGCTCACTATGTTCATAAGCAATACTGCAACTGCCGTACTCCTTGCACCCATTGCGCTACAAAGCGCCACTCAGATGGGAGTCAGCCCGGTGCCGTTCCTCTTTGCCGTTGCGGTCGGAGCAAGCATGTGCTTCGCCTCGCCTTTCTCAACTCCGCCAAACGCACTTGTAATGCCTGCCGGGCAATACAAATTCATAGACTACATAAAAGTAGGACTTCCTTTGCAGATAATAATGGGGATAGTGATGGTGTTTGCCCTGCCACTTTTATTCCCGTTCTGAAAAATGAATAGCCGACAAAAACAGACCTAATATGAAATATCACCTCACAATTATTGCCATAATGGCCGCATTGCCGCTCGTTTCTTGCGGCGATGAACCAAGCTGGCGTGTAAACATTCCGGCAAAACTCGTAAGCGAATGGCAATCAACTTCGTTCCCTTCATATCATAAAAGTACTGACACATATAAAGCCGAATACGACGGACTGAACCGGCCTGTCAAGATAACAAGATTGTATGACGATGGTGTGACATATTTTACTCAAATCGATTACAGCCAAGAGACAATAAAAAGCTGGTATCCCGGAAAAGAGTATGAGGAAATACTCAAATTTGAATTGGACAGAGATGGAAGAATCCGCAAGGTCACGGATATCACATCAGGAGAAAGCAATCCGAAATCCACTACAGAATACATCTACAATACCGATGGCTATATAAGCAGTCTGCTGAGATACAAAAACATAGACGGCCATTTCACAGGATATATCAAGACCACTTACGAATACAATGGCAACACCGTTACATCATTAACTGAAATCGACGGGAGATTCGACCAAAAGAACATATTCACATTTACAGACAAAAATGACCGCTCAGGAACAGCTACCCCTACCAGCTTTTTCTCTTACACTCCTTTCAATTACGAAACTACTTTGTTTATGTATTGGAGCGGAATGCTCGGGCGACGAATAGCAAAACTATGTGCTACTGATGAAAGCACCATCCTCTATTTCGAAAACGGGGTTTTCTATACTGACACATTTACATACACGCCATTGCATCAATTGGAGTTCGACAATGACGGGTATGTAACTTCTCTTCTGATGTATGGAGACCTTTTTAAATTCAAATACATCTATGCTAAATAGAAGCACTAAGAAAGTCAGATTAAATCCTTTATCTTAACAAGCTTCTGCTTCTGAACATCACTGTCTATTACACGGGAAATTTCTAACAGCGTCTCATCACCGCGCAATTCTGGGATGAAGTTGGAAGTGCCTATGTTATTGTATTTCTTCAAGAAATCATAAACCGGCATATTGGCAAGATTCAACGCTGGCTGGTAGGCGTGGACTTCGTCGTCGCGCTGTACTTGCGAAAAGATACCGGCATCCACAAACTTGTCAACAATACGGTTGAGCAATTGTATCGGAATATTGTACTGACGGCTCATCTCGAACTTCGACATCGGCGTTTCGCCTTTTTCAAATTTTCTGATGACAACGAGCACGACATACACCGATAATTCCAACGAATAGCGGCGGGAAATGTCGCGAATCTGCTCAATATAGCTGAACCGGAAAATATTTTGCGAGGCATATGTGATCAACACGCCGGATATGCAAATCAGCCACGTCAGGTACATCCATATCATAAACAGCGGCAGAAACGAAAAGCTACCGTAAATGGCGTTGTATTTCGTAACATACATCTGCCCGGTAACAAAAAGATATTGCAACAGTTGGAACAACGACCCACATATAAAACCGGAAATCAACGCATTTTTCGGTTTAACCTTAGTGTATGGAATAAGAATATACATGCCTCCAAAAAACAGGCAGGTAAGCACCCATGGAGCGATGTCGAGCAGAAATTTCACCACCGGCGACAACAAGCCAAGTGGATTATTTATATAATCCTGCACCACCGACGACATAAAAATCGAAATGCCGCTCGAACAGATAAGCAATATCGGCAGCACGATTATTATCGTGGTATAGTCCGTAATCATACGGTAAGGACTACGCCCTTTCTTCACTCCCCATACATAATTGAAAGTGGTTTCCACATTCCGCAACAAGCTAATCAATGTCCACAACAGGAACAAAATGCCTATCCCGACAAACAGTCCCCCGGAAGCATTGGCAAGGTATTTGTCAACAAACCCCAATACCATATCCACCATTTCAGCCTGTGCCGGCAAAATGGCATGCAATTCGCTCTTGATGATTTCCTGGAAGCCGAAACCACGGGCTATGGCAAGCACAAGTGCAAGAGCCGGAACAATGGCTAAAAGAGTGCTGTATGTAAGCGAACTTGCCCGCGACTGCACATTCTTGTCCAAATACGAGCTTACGGAAAGGTTGATAGTCTTAATCAAATCGACATACCAAACCCGCCGCTGGTCTTTCCAGACGTTGCGCACGCAATAATAATACCACTTAGTGCCTTTACGCACCATATTGCGCAAATATTTATTCTTGATATGCTTCTTTTTCAAGGCAGCAAATAATTATCATAAGAAACAGCACAGCTATAAGCCGGGTTATGTAACGGACAAGTCCGCCTCCTGTCATTTATCTAATCCTTATGTCGCCATAAGGCTCAAGCAGCCTACCCCCCGACAATGGACGAGTAACCCTTAGATGCCGGTGTACTTGGCCTTGCAACCCATAAGGTGTGCGGCACGCGATGTCACCATTGCGCCCGGTAGGCTCTTACCCCACCTTTTCACCCTTACCATCCGCAACAAGCTGATGGCGGTTGTTTTCTGTCACACTGCTCTGCCATCACTGACAGCTTCCCGTTAGGAAATATGGCACTCTGTGTTGCCCGGACTTTCCTCTTGCCAACAAGCAGCAAGCGACAGGACGCTGTACTGTCGTTTTGCAAAATTAATAAAACCATACGTGATTCAAAACCATTATCAGGAAAAAAGTCCACGGAACACCTCTTCCACCTTCGCTACCTCAACAATATGTATGCCAAAACGAGAAACTTCAATGCCTTTAAGATTGTTTTTTGGTATGTAAATTGTAGATAGCCCAAGCTTGTCAGCCTCTATTATACGCTGCTCGATACGGGTAATCGGACGTATTTCTCCCGACAGTCCTACTTCTCCCGACATACACACTCCTTTCGGAACAGGCATATCGACATTTGAAGAAAGTATGGCACAAATCACAGCCAAATCCAAAGCAGGGTCATTTACCTTCAAGCCACCAGCTATATTAAGGAATACGTCCTTTTGCGCAAGCTTGAAACCGACACGTTTTTCAAGCACCGCAAGAAGCATATTCATACGCTTAGAATCGAAACCAGTGACAGAACGTTGCGGAGTACCATATGCGGCCGTGCTTACCAAAGCCTGAGACTCAATCAAAAACGGACGCACACCTTCCAATGTCACACCAATAGCCACACCCGACAGTTCCTCGTCCGACTCCGAAAGAAGCAGTTCCGACGGGTTCGACACCTCACGCAAGCCGACTTGTGTCATTTCATAAATACCAAGTTCAGATGTGCTGCCGAAACGGTTTTTTATCGACCTTAAAAGCCGATACATATAATGACGGTCTCCCTCAAATTGCAAAACAGCATCAACAATATGCTCCAACACTTTAGGACCAGCTATGCTTCCCTCTTTATTGATATGACCGATAAGAATTACAGGAGTACCGCTCTCCTTCGCATATTTAAGCAATGAAGCTGCGCATTCCCTCACTTGCGCAACGCTTCCAGCCGACGACTCCAACGCTTCCGACGCGATAGTCTGTATGGAATCGACAACCAGTATGCCAGGTTTACAAACATCTATATGATGGAATATCTTTTCCAAAGAAGTCTCACAGACAATATAGCATTCCCCACCATCAGCTCCAAGACGGTCGGCTCGCATCTTCAACTGGCGAGCGCTTTCCTCTCCCGAAACATAAAGTACCCGGCGGCTGCGTATGCGCAACATATTCTGCAGCACCAATGTGGACTTGCCGATTCCCGGCTCGCCACCAATCAATATTATAGAACCGGCAACAAGCCCCCCCCCAAGCACACGGTTAAGCTCGCCGCTCGGCATTTGAATACGTTCCTCTCTTTCTTGTGTGATTTCAGCTAATTTCACCGGCACTGAATCCGAAGCTGTATGTGACAGCAAAGAGCCTTTTCCAACAGATGCCTGCACCTTTTCCTCCACATACGTATTCCACTCTCCGCAATTCGGACATTTACCAAGCCATTTCGGTGACTCATTGCCACAGTTACTACAGAAATATACAGTTTTTGTTTTTGCCATAATCAAATCATTCTACGCCTGAACTCACTCACAACAATAGCGGTAGCCATTCCCACATTCAACGACTCTGAAGTCAGCCCACCAGCCGGATAGGACGGTATATGCAAGCGCTTAGTGACATATCTTTCCACTTCCGGCGATATTCCGTTCCCTTCGTTGCCCATAACTATGAATCCCTTACTGTCAAGCTCTTCCTCATACATATTGCAGCCATTAAGAAATGTTCCAAAGACCGGCACATCTTTCAATGAATGAAATAAACCCGGCAAATCGCAATAATGCGTCCTCACCCTTGAAATAGCTCCCATAGTAGCCTGAACCACCTTCGGATTATACACATCGACGGTGTTCATACTGCAATACACATCACGAATACCAAACCAATCGGCTATTCTTATTATAGTGCCAAGATTGCCTGGATCCTGAACGCCATCCAATGCCAAATTAAGATTATTGACCGCTTCTGACAAACCCGCGCCATAATCCGGCATTTCATACACGGCAATCACTTCCGTAGGAGTTTTCAGCATCGACATACGTTCAATCTGAACAGAAGATACCACAGAAGCCCTTTCTACATTATGCGCACGCAACCAATTCTCAGTGCAAAAAAGACCACGTAAACGAAATGCTCCAAGTGTATCGAACACACATTTGGTGCCTTCTGCAACAAAACACCTCTCCCTATCGCGATTCTTTTTCTGCGCAAGCGAATGAACCCATTTAATTATGCCGTTAGAGACCTCCATCTTCTTTATGTCTGTCCATCAACAATGCCGCCTGTTTTACCTTCTTAAACAAATCCGTGGCAAAAACGAAGTTATTGAGAGCCTCGTTGTCGGAATAAAAAATATCGTCCTTCGTTCCGACCCACTCATTATGTCCCTTATTGATAAACACTATATTCTCTCCTATACCCAACACGGAATTCATATCATGGGTATTGATTATGGTAGTGATATTATATTCATGGGTGATGTCCCAAAGAAGCTCATCAATCAATATGGAAGTCTTAGGGTCAAGCCCTGAATTAGGCTCGTCACAGAAAAGATATTTCGGATTCAATGCAATCGCTCTCGCAATAGCCACACGCTTCTGCATACCCCCACTTATTTCTGCAGGATACTTATAATCAGCACCCTGCAAATTGACACGCTCAAGACAGAACTCTGCACGATCTTTCATCTCGGCATAGGTCATATCCGAAAACATCTTAAGCGGAAACATAACATTGCCAAGCACTGTCTCATTATCAAACAAAGCAGAGCCCTGAAACAGCATTCCTAACTCAGTCCGAAGTTTTTTCCTCTGAGCAACAGACATTTTCAAGAAATCCCTGCCATCATATAGCACCTCGCCTTCTTCCGGGTCAACAAGACCTATAATGCTTTTCACCAGCACTGTTTTCCCCGACCCACTCTGACCAATTATCAAATTAGTCTTACCTTCGTGAAACAACGCATTTATACCGAACAAGACAGTCTTGTCATCAAACGATTTAGTCAAATTCTTTACTTCTATCATCTCCTATTGCAAAAGAATTTTAGTCAACAACACATCAAGCAACAGAATCAACACACTGCTTGCCACAACAGAATTGGTACTTGCCTTTCCGACTTCCAAGGCACCACCTTTCACATAATAGCCATAAAATGAAGCCACGCTTGTTATGACAACAGAAAAGGCCAAAGACTTAATTATGGCATACCAAACATACCATTCCACGAAATACGACTGTATTCCGTAAATATACTGTGCCGTGGGAATTATCCCCATCAAAGCCACGACATAACCACCAATCAGGCCAGCACACATACTAAACACAGCCAACACCGGGATAAAGGTCAACAACGCCAAAATCTTAGGCAACACAAGGAAATTGCAAGAATTAATACCCATAATCTCCAATGCGTCGATTTGCTCTGTGACACGCATCGTCCCTATTTCCGAAGCAATATTAGAGCCTACCTTTCCAGCAAGAATAAGGCACAGAATAGACGAGGAGAACTCCAAAAGCAGAATATCGCGGGTAGCAAGTCCAACCGTATAGGAAGGAAGCAATGGATTGGCAAAATTAATCTGCATCTGGATAGCACAGACCGCGCCAATAAACAATGATATGACAATGACCAATGGTATCGAATCTATGCCAAGTTTTGAAATCTCGACCACATAGCGCTTCAAAGACTCTTTCCACCGGTCTGGCTTGGTAATAACTTTGCGCATAAACAAAGCATACTCGCCAAAAGTCTGCAAACAAGATGTAAGAAACAACATACAAATTCAAATTTACTCACAAAAGTAATAAAAATACATCAAAGCGAGTTTAACACCACACCAAAATGAAAAAATTACGGAATTTTAGACACAAATGTGCTCCATATAGGCAAATTTTCATACCCATAGCTCATTTTTATCATACACATACGGCATATCTCAATAATTTTATCTAAGTTTGTAAAAATGTTTGTAAAATAGGACTGTTATGATCATAATCGGAATAGCAGGAGGAACAGGCTCCGGCAAAACCACCGTCGTGAAAAAGATTGTAGAAGCGCTTCCCGCAGGGGAGGTCAACGTGCTTCCACAAGATTCCTATTACAAAGATTCAAGCCACATCCCATTGGAAGAAAGACAAAAAATCAATTTCGACGAGCCTGCCGCATTCGAATGGGATCTCCTCATAAATCAGCTTCAGGATTTAAAAGATGGAAAAGATATAGAAGTGCCTACATACTCGTATCTGACATGCACGCGTCAACCGGAAACAATCCCGATGCATCCGCGCGACGTAGTACTCGTTGAAGGCATTCTTGTATTCAGCGACAAGCGGTTAAGAGACATGATGGACATAAAGGTATTTGTTGATGCAGACGCCGACGACCGTCTCATTCGCGTAATCAACCGCGACTGCATAGAGCGCGGACGTACCCCGCAGCTCGTAGTCGAGCGTTATGAGCGAGTATTGAAACCTATGCACAACAAATATATCGAACCGGCAAAAAAATACGCCGACATAATAATTCCACAAGGCGGCAACAACACTGTAGCCATAAAACTGCTTAAGGAATATATCGAAGGACGGATTAAAATGCACAGATAGCATTAAAATGGAACTAAAGACAGTACGCAACATAATCGACAATTGCAAAAATAAATTTGCACACAAGCCTAAAGACGCATTTGCCACTGTATCCAACAATGGAGAAAAAATGGTGTTGCGTACGGAAAACCTTGTGAAAAAATACCGCCAACGCACGGTAGTAAACCATGTTTCAATAGATGTCACGCAAGGTGAAATTGTCGGTCTGCTTGGACCTAATGGAGCCGGCAAGACTACAACATTCTATATGACAACAGGGCTGATAGCTCCATATGAGGGACAAATATACCTCAATGACCTCAACATCACGAAATTCCCGGTTTATAAACGTGCACAAAACGGAATAGGATATCTGGCTCAAGAACCATCAGTATTCCGCAAGCTGAGCGTGGAAAACAACATTCGTGCCGTACTTGAAATGACTGACACGTCAAAAGAATATCAGGCAGAAAAACTCGAAAGCCTCATAAACGAATTCCGGCTGCAAAAAGTAAGGAAAAACCTTGGAGACCAATTGTCAGGAGGAGAGCGCCGACGCACAGAGATAGCACGTTGTCTTGCCATCAACCCTAAATTCATTATGCTCGACGAGCCATTTGCGGGAGTTGACCCAATAGCCGTAGAGGATATTCAATATATTGTATATAAATTGAAAGAAAAAAATATCGGCATTCTAATCACCGACCACAATGCACCTGAAACACTAAGCATCACCGACAGGGCTTACTTATTGTTTGAAGGGAAAATACTTTTCCAAGGCACTTCAGAAGAATTAGCGGAAAACCAGATTGTAAGAGAGAAATATCTGGGCCGTAATTTCATCTTTCACAGGAAAAAATTTGACTAACCACTTTTAAACATCTATAAAATGAATAAGTTCGTATCATCATTACTCGGTTCGTTTGTCGGAACATGGATTGCGTTTCTATTGTTCGGAGTCGTCATTTTCATAAGCGGCATCATTATGATAGCATCTTTGTCATTATCGAATGTAAGCACTCCGACAGCCAAAATTACTAACAATTCCGTATTGCGAATCGACCTTAACGGCGAAATTACAGAACGCCCGATGAACAAGACATTACAGGAATATATCAACGAAACCGAACAAAATAGTCTGCACAACATCCTATATGCCATAGAAAAAGCAGAGACAGATGATAAGATTTCCGGAATATACGTCCACTGCGGAGTCTCAAGTACAGGTTTTGCATCTGCAAAAGCCATACGCGACGCTCTGCTTGAATTCAAGGAGAAATCAGGCAAATGGATATACGCATACGGAGAAACAATCGGCGAGACAGAATATTACATATCGTCGGTGGCAGACAGCATATTCCTCAATCCGGTAGGAGTACTCGACATTCATGGATTTATGGCTGTAGTGCCTTTTTATAAAGGATTGCTTGACAAAATCGGAGTGGAGATGCAAATAATAAGAGTCGGTACTTTCAAAAGCGCAGTCGAGCCATATATGCTGTCATCAATGAGCGATGCAAACCGCCTGCAAACACAGACATATCTCAACAACTTATGGGATAACGTTTGCGACAGCATATCGTCAGCGCGCGGTATAAGCGAGCAAACAATTAATGAATACGCCGACAGCCTTATGACATTTTCCTCTCCGGAAATTGCGGTCAAGGAAAAATTCATTGACGGGTTATGCTATGACCACGAATTCGAGTCAAAAATAAAAGGCCTGATTGGCATTAATGATGACGAAGACATCAACTACATAGATGTAAACACTTTTGTAAATGCAAAATTCAAACCTGTAAAATCAAGCAATAAAATTACCGTGCTATACGCAACGGGAGAAATATATGAATCAGGCTCCAACGATGGAATCAATTCTGACGAATTAGTGCCTTCAATATTGGAACTTGCAAAAGATGATGATGTAAAAGGACTTGTGCTGCGTGTAAACTCCCCTGGAGGCAGCGCTTATGCATCGGAACAAATATGGGAAGCCCTTGAACAGTTTAAAAAGACAGGAAAGCCTTTCGCTGTTTCAATGGGTGACTATGCTGCCTCTGGTGGCTACTACATCTCTTGCGGTGCACAACGCATATTTGCAGAACCAACCACAATAACAGGGTCAATAGGCATTTTTGCAATGATACCCAACTTCAACGGATTGCTGACTGACAAATTAGGAATCACCACCGATTTCGTAACCACCAACGCCAACAGCGATATAACAGTAATAAAAGCTCTATCGCCAGTGCAGACTGCCGCAGTCCAACGGACAATCAACAGAGGTTACGAACTTTTCACGACACGTTGCGCAACTGGAAGGAAAATGGACATAAATAAACTTAAAAGCATAGCAGAAGGTCGTGTATGGGATGCTACAAAAGCTAAGGAAATCGGTTTGATTGATGAATACGGTAATACAGACGACGCTGTAAAATGGGTAGCGGAAAAAGCCGGTTTAGGAAACAGCTACGATACCGAATATCTTCCGGAATATAAAGAAGATTTTATGGACCTGCTCTATGTAACGCTATCAAATTCCCATTATGAGAATAAAATGAAAGACAAATACGGAATGCTGTATGACTATTTTGAGGAAATCAACACATTGTTGAAAAAAGACCAGATACAGTGCCGTATGGAAAATATAATAATCAAATAATCAGTTTTGAATGAAAGAAAGCTTGCGCATAATGAAAGAAATAGTGCTCACGCCCATATCAATGATTTATGGGGGCGTGACATATGTGCGCAACAAGCTGTTCGACTATGGAATACTTAAAGCTACAAGCTTCAACATTCCTGTGATTTCAATAGGCAACATAGCAGCAGGTGGTACAGGGAAAACCCCACATACAGAATTTATAATATCACTGTTATGCTCCACCTATAATGTTGCCATGCTCAGCAGGGGATATAAACGGAAAACCTCAGGCTTTGTTATGGCATTCCCCAATTGCACCCCATACGACATTGGAGATGAGGCATACCAAATATATCAAAAATTCGGCGACAGAATAAAAGTTGCAGTATGCGAAAGTCGTGTGAAAGGGATAAACAAGCTACGCGAGATAGATTCTAAAATAAATCTCATAGTGCTCGATGACGCTTTCCAGCACCGCTATGTACGTCCTTCGCTATCAATCGTCCTGACTGAATATTCTCATCCTTTTTATGATGACAAAATGCTTCCGCTAGGACGTCTCCGTGAATCGAAACACTCAATCAAAGAGCGTGCCGATGCCGTAATAATAACAAAATGTCCCGAAGACATAAAACCGGTAGATTTCAGAATTTTCAAAAAACGGCTGAGCTTGTTCTCATACCAGAAACTATATTTCAGCAAATACACCTACGGGAGTCTTAATCCTGTATTCCCGGATGCGTCAAAATATATCCCGATGCTTGAAATATTCACAGAAAAAGACACAATCCTTGCCATAACAGGCATTGCAAATCCGATTCCGCTGATTAAGCATCTGAAACAATACAAACCGACTGTGAAGGTCATGCATTTCCCTGACCATCATAATTTCTCCCGCAATGATATAAATGACATAGTGGAAGTGTATAACACATTGAAAGGAAGGTATAAGATAATAATAACCACAGAAAAAGACGCTGTGAGGATTGCCAACAACCCGTATTTCCCTTACGAACTTAAACAGCATATATTCTACCAACCTATAAATGTAGAATTCCTGCCATATGACACAGAGTCGTTCAACGAATGGCTCTCGAAAAGGATTGAAGGAAAAGATTAATTATCAACATTATAAACAACATCATCATGCTTGAAAAAATAAAAGAGACAGCGGGATTCATCCGCTCAAAAGTGAACAATATTCCTAAAACGGCCATAATTCTCGGCACAGGACTTGGAGAATTAGTCAACCACATCGACATAACAGATGTACTCGAGTATAAAAATATTCCAAACTTTCCTGTTTCTACGGTAGAAGGACACAGCGGTAAACTCATATTCGGGAAACTTGGCAACAAACGAGTGATGGCAATGCAAGGACGCTTCCATTTCTATGAAGGCTACAATATGCAACAGGTCACATTCCCTGTACGGGTAATGAAAGAATTAGGAATCACCACTTTATTCGTGTCGAATGCCGCGGGAGGTATGAATCCTGAATTTAAAATAGGCGACATAATGATCATCACAGACCACATCAACCTGTTTCCCGAACACCCGCTACGCGGTAAAAATTACGATGAGTTAGGTCCGAGATTCCCAGATATGAGTGAAGCATACTCCCATCGTCTCATCAACGATGCATTGAAAGTGGCAAAAGAGAAAAACATCAAAGTACAACAAGGAGTATATATCGGAACACAAGGGCCTACATTCGAGACACCTGCAGAATACCGCTATTTCCATCGCATAGGTGGTGATGCGGTAGGTATGAGCACCGTACCGGAAGTGATTGTGGCCAACCATAGCGGAATGGAAGTTTTTGCAATCTCCGTAATCACCGATTTAGGCGGAATAGAAGGTATGGAGCAAGAGAAAGTATCGCATGAGGAGGTACAGAAAGCCGCAGCGGCAGCACAGCCTAAAATGACTGAAATCATGAAAGGACTCATCAATGAATTTAAGGAATAACATATGTCTGAAAATCAAACAGAGATAGCCACATTAGGAGAATTCGGACTGATAAAAAAACTGACAGAGTCAGTCAAACTGAAAAATGCCTCAAGCTTGAAAGGCGTAGGCGACGATGCTGCCGTTCTTGACTATCAAGACAAGTTGCAATTAGTCACAACCGACCTGCTGCTTGAAGGGATACATTTCGACCTGACCTATGTGCCATTGAAACATCTTGGCTACAAAGCGGCAGTCGTCAATTTTTCCGACATCTATGCGATGAATGGGACACCGAAACAGATAACCGTATCCATAGGTGTGTCAAAACGCTTCACTGTTGAACATATCCAGCAACTTTATGAAGGAATAAATCTTGCATGTGAAGTATATGGCGTTGACCTTGTAGGAGGTGACACTTCCGCTTCCATCACAGGACTTATCATAAGTATTACCTGCATCGGTGAAGGTGAAAAAGGAAAAATCGTCTATCGTGACGGAGCAAAAGAAAACGACCTGATTTGTGTTTCAGGCGACCTTGGAGCCGCTTATATGGGCCTGCAACTATTAGAACGTGAAAGAGTGGCTTCTGCCGGAATGAAAGATTTCAATCCGGATTTCTCCGGGAAAGAATACATATTAGAACGCCAGCTCAAACCGGAAGCACGCAAGGACATAATAGAAATTCTTGCAAAAAAAGGAATTCTGCCTACCGCAATGATGGACATATCCGATGGTCTGTCATCGGAACTTCTTCATATATGTACCCAAAGCCATACAGGATGCCGCATATACGAAGAAAGGATTCCTATCGACTACCAAACGGCTGTAATGGCGTCAGAGCTCAATATGAATTTAGTAACCGCCGCCCTCAATGGCGGAGAAGACTATGAACTGCTGTTCACCGTTCCTTTGGAAATGCACGAAAAACTCCAAGAGACAGATGGCATAAGAATCATAGGGCATATCACCAAACCAGAATTAGGATGTGCACTGATAACCCGCGACGGCACAGAAATGGAGCTCAGAGCACAAGGATGGAATGCTTTCAATAACTGACGGAATTTAATTTCCTGAACCAAATGGGCTGGGCGGATAATTTCATACTCGCCCAGCCCATTATCTCATTATTGACCTTTAACCTACACAAACAACGTTCCTATCTGATAAATCACGAATGCGAACAACCATGCCACCATCGTATTGTAACAAAGTGTGAACACTCCATATTTCCAACTTCCTGTCTCCTTTACAATAGCCGTTACAGTTGCAATACATGGCACATAAAGCAAAACAAATACCAGGAAGCAGAATGCCACCAACGGCGTAAAGTCCGGCTGTCCTGTCCGAGGATTCACTTCCTTTATCCGTCCCGACAGAGCCGCTTCATCAGCAGCATCATCGCCACTATAAAGCACTCCAATAGTCGAGACAACCGTCTCTTTCGCTACTGTACCAGAAAGCAGCGATATGGTCATTTTCCAATTAAAGCCAAGCGGTTCAAATACCGGTTGTATGAATTTGCCAATGCGTCCAAGGTATGAATTTTCAGTAGCCGCTATTTTCTCGATTGCGGCACCATCAAGATTGCCGGAAACATGCGTGCTCGCATACTCGATACGACTTTCTTCAATTTGTTTTGCATCCGGCCGAGGGAAATAGCTTAATAACCAAATGACAAGACTTGCCACAAGAATCACCCCTCCCATTTTTTTCAAATATTGCTGACCTTTCGCCCACATATGCCGCATAGTAGCTTTCATCGTAGGAACACGATACGGAGGAAGCTCCATTACAAACGGTGTCTCATCTTTCTTGAAATGAAATCTACGCAACAGTTTTGCAGTAATCACAGCCACCACTACACCCAAGGCATACAGACCAAGCAATACCAGACTGGCATGATTCGGGAAAAATGCGCCAACCAAAAGTAAATAAATCGGCAAACGGGCACCACACGACATAAAAGGATTAATCAGAATCGTAATCAAACGGCTGCTTTTGCTCTCGATAGTACGGGTAGCGATAATGGCAGGGACATTGCAACCGAATCCCATAATCATCGGTATGAACGATTTTCCGTGAAGCCCTATCTTGTGCATTATCTTGTCCATAATGAAGGCCGCGCGCGCCATATAGCCGGAATCCTCCATAAACGAAATGAAGAAATAAAGTATCAGGATATTAGGAAGGAACACAATCACGCCCCCTACACCGCCTATTACTCCGTCAACCAGCATATCCTTCACCGGACCATCAGGCAGATAAGTGCCTATCATATCGCCAATCCACCCTACAAGGGCGTCAATCCAGTCCATTGGATACTGCCCGACCTCAAATGTCGCCCAAAACATGAACCACATAAGGAATATGAATATCGGGAAACCGAAAATGCGGCTTGTCACAACAGAATCAATCATCGCCGTAGTCTTCGACTCCTCTTTCTCAGACTCTTTCAGTGTCTCGCGCAACGCTCCGGAAACAAAACCATACTTCGAACTAGCGATAGTGGTTGCGATATCTTCCTTATGCGTCTCTTCTATACGAGATACAAGATTATCGCGCAATTCACGTATCCGCTTATAATGCGGCAACTTGCTGAGCATCGATACCACTTCCTTATCATCCTCAAGCAGCTTTATGGAAAGATAGCGGGCAGAGAAATGCATATCCAGCTCATCTTCTTTCTTCAATGCAGTCTGTATCTCCTTCACGGCAGTCTCGATATCGTTGCCGAAACCGATATGCACGTGCCTTACCACCTCATTACGTCCCTCATACACTTCAATTATAGTGTCGAACAGCTCATATATGCCCCTTCCGGTTTTCGACACAGTAGGCACCATCGGCACGCCTATCATCTTTTCCAAACTTTCATAATCGAATTCCACCTTGCTACGCTCAAGCTCGTCATACATATTCAAAGCTATCACCATACTGCGGTCCATATCGATAAGTTCGGTTGTCAGATACAAATTGCGCTCAAGATTCGACGAATCCACCACATTGATTATCACATCAGGCACTTCATCGTGAAGATAACGCCTAACATAAAGCTCTTCAGGAGAATAGGCAGAAAGCGAATAAGTTCCCGGCAAATCAACAATATTGAACAAATAACCTTTATACTTCATTGTTCCGGTTTTCGCATCAACCGTAACACCGCTATAATTGCCCACATGCTCCTTCGCACCGGAAGCAAAATTGAAAAGCGAGGTCTTTCCGCAATTCGGGTTTCCAATCAGCGCTACATTGATTGTGCGCCTTTCTTTGTCGAAAGTGTTTATGAATCCATCGCCATCCTCACTGATAAAAGCCACATCCTGAGGAGGAGTGAAATCCTCGTCAACAGGTTCTTTTATAACCTCTATCAGGTCGGATTCCGCACGACGCAGAGAAATTTCATAATCAAGTATCTTGTATTTTATCGGGTCACGGAGCGGAGCATTCAACTCCACAAGGATTTTCTTTCCTTTCACGAAACCCATTTCCATCACACGCTTCCGGAAAGAGCCATGACCAAGAATTTTGACAATCACACCGGTTTCTCCGGTCTTCAAATCGGATAATCTCATATATCAATCTTTTTCGGGTACAAAGGAAATAATATGCCTTCGTTTATGAAAATATCCAAATGTCTTTCTTTGGAATCAGTCCAAATAATAACATTATTTAACTAAGTGTTTCCTTTTTACTTTTCCCGACGAAGTCTCTTCAAATACAGGCATAGAGACAATATCCTTAGGCATACCATATACCGGCAACACTTCCTTCAAACGCGACATAAGCAATCGCTTCTCTTCGTCAGAAAGGCTCGGCCCTTCCAAAATAAGGACAACTTCCTCTCCCCATTTCTCCGACGGACGCGAAGACACATAGAAACGGCAATCAAGCAAAGGAGCGGCAAGGCTCTCCAATTCCTCAGGGAACACCTTTAT
Organism: Candidatus Limisoma faecipullorum; assembly: GCA_017694955.1. Lineage (GTDB taxonomy): Bacteria > Bacteroidota > Bacteroidia > Bacteroidales > Muribaculaceae > Limisoma > Limisoma faecipullorum. The sequence goes on along the minus strand of JADIMC010000112.1, from coordinate 1,620 downwards.
CCCTCCAGTATTTATCACATTGTCGTAACGACCTTTCCAATAAAACGCCGAAGAATCCACGAGTTCCACTATGTCGTTGGTGACAAGCCGCCGGAACGACATTTGCGGAGCGTCGATTACAAGGCATCCCCTATTGTCAGTTGAAAAACTTATCGACGACAACGCCCTGAACGGCTGTAACGTGGCACTGATTCTCGAAAGAGCGACATGCGAACAGGTTTCAGTCATACCATATGTGGAGTAAGCGTCAACTCCATAACTTGAAAGCGCGGCCCTCAGTTTATCAGACACGGCACCTCCCCCGACAATCATAGTCCTGACATACTGCAACTTGTCAGAATGTTCTACCAAATATTGCGCTTGCGAAGGCACAACGGCAACGAAATCGAACGGTAATCCATCATAACCGTCAAGCGGACGGTTCGACGGCTTCTCCTCCACAATCTCCGCCCCAGCCTCTATGGCGCGTACTATCATCATCTTTCCGGCTATATAGTCAGGTGAAAGGCAAAGCAGAAAACGGCTACGACTGTCAAGTCCGAAAAACCCGTTTGTCATCCTCGCCGAATGCACCATATCGCTTTTTTTCAAATGAATTTCCTTGGGCTTACCTGTCGAGCCCGAAGTATGCCCTGTCACGTAATCCCTGCCGTCAAACCAACTCTCTAAAAAGTTGCATAAAGCTACGGAAGCCACTTTCCGTACCTCCGCAACGCTCCTGCACGTCCTGCCGTTTATCCTCAATTCCATATAATACTTAATAATTTATCTACAGCCGCATAGTGTCTGCGCAACGACACAATGCGCGGCATCTACGAAGCCGATATTATCCATTCCACATTCCCACGGCTGAAGCCGTGGGTTAACTATCCGAAGCCTCTATAAGGCTTTTATCCACCTGACAAACAGTTGCCTATATTCATAGCTACGTTTCTTTTTTAACATAAATCATTATACCGTAAAAGGTAGCTTCTCCATATATGGGCAACTCTTTGAATTAATCTCACATCAGTCCACGCCGTCGAGAAGCACGAAAGCAGCCCAATAGTAAGGATTGGCGTATTTGCGCACCGTCCTGCTTCCCGGATTTTTCTCTTTCTTGCCGTCTTTCCCGTCCATTATCTGCTGAAATGCCGTCTTTTCAGGTTTCACCTCCACTTCCAGTTCCCGCAGGTATTTCTGTGCCGCGGTCAACGCCTCGTACTTGCCCATACCGGAAAGCATATTCTTGTAGAACTGTGTCATAAGCAGTTGCGTTGCCGTGTCGTCCACCTTCCACAGGCTCATCAGCAGCGTGTTGGCTCCGGCTTTCTTGAAGCCGCGCTGCAATCCAAACACGCCGTCTCCGGTGATTTCGCCCAAACCGGTTTGGCAGGCCGACAACGCCACCAAGTCGAGGCTGCGCAAATCCAACGCCGCGATTTCCTTGGCCGTCAGCACGCCATCCTCCACGCCGTCGGGCAGCGGCAATCCTTTCAGCGCGGTGTTTGCCCCGGCGAAGAGCAGCCCTGAGCGGGTCAGTGCTTTGTCCTCCTGAACCACCGTAGGCATATCTGTGTTGAGGAAAGCGAGACCGTCCAACTGCGTTGCCTCGCGCTCCGTCCAGTAGAAGCCGTGGGT
>JADIMC010000111.1 GCA_017694955.1 Candidatus Limisoma faecipullorum | reverse complement strand
AGCCTGTAGCTCTTATTTCGTTTATTGAAAGCGGGTATAGCTCGAAAGTGTGGTATTCAATTGTTTTCGTTCCGGCGTTCATTGCTGTCAGGGCGGCGTTAAGTCCGGTACCGAATCCTATTTCCAATATTTTCACAGTCTGTTTCGGGCAGTGTCGCAATCCACAGTCGATGAAGATGTGCAGCGACTCTGTAAGGGCCCCTTTTATTGAATGGTAGTGCTCGTTGAGCTCAGGCAGATAGATGGTTGCCGAGCCGTCCGCGGTGATTTCCACCACTTTGTTGCTTATTTTATCAGATATCCCGCTCATATTTTCATAATGTATTCAGTCAGGCTGGTATTGTCCAGTCCCATTTTCTTGCGCAGCCGGTAGCGTGCCATCTCTACGCTTTTCTCAGAGATGCCGGATAACCGGGAAATATCTTTTGTTGACAGGTTCAGGCGTATATATGAGCATAGGCGCAGATCGTTTGTCGTAAGTTCGGGATGCCGCTCTTTCAGATTACGGAAAAAGCCATTGTGCAGATTGTCGAAGTTATTCTTTAGAAGCTCCCAGCCGTTTTCTCCCATATTGTCATTGATTATTTTCATAAGCCGGTTGTAGTATTTGTCGGGATAATGGCTTCCGAGTTTTTCTTTCTGTTTGGCGAGCTCGTTTTTGATTTGTTGCAGAATGGTCTCTTTTGAGGATATGACTACTGACGCGCCTGCCGCTTCTTTGCTTTTTTCAAGGAGTTCGCTCCTTAGTCTCAATCGTTCGGATTCGGCCTCGGCAAGGCGTTGGCGTTCGAGCGCGGCACGGATTTCGGCCTGTTTGCTTTTTTCGGCTTCTTCTCTATTCCTTTGTATGGTGCGGCGTATGCGGTGTCGCGTATGAATGATTATGGCTGCGGATGCAATAGCATAGATGGCAAATGCCCACCAGGATGCGTAGAAAGGAGGTCTTATGGTGAAAGCCCGTTCAAGGCGGGCAATGCTGTTGCCGTTTTCCATCACTTCTGCGATGAATTTATATTTCCCGTAATCAAGTCGGGAATATTCGAAAGTGAATTTGCCGGATGCTTTCTCCCATTTGCCGGTTAGTCCTTCGAGTCTGTAACGCAGATATGCCCCGGTTTGTCCATTCTCGGGGAATGCCACGTTGAATGTGATTGAGTTGTTGTTTCCATAAGGCAATTCGATGGATTTTTCTGAAGACAAGTCCGCATAAATGGTGTCGGAGCCGGAAATATATTTTATTTCGTTGAGGAAAAGTCTTGCGGTTGCTTTTGACGGTGTCTTGTAGCGGTAAATACATGCGCCGTTTTCAAGGTTGAACAGGAATATGTCTTTGTTGTCGGTTGGGAATACAGATTCTTGCCCGTTGACGAGTTTCCCTCCAAATACGGAAAATGGTATGTGCGCAAGGGTTGTTGTCATCTTTGAGCTTTCTTCTGTCAGTATGAATTCTTGGTCTGTGACGAGCCAATATCTGTTTCCTCCTGATTTTATTACTCTTCGAATGCCATTGTAGCCTGTTTTCTTTTCAAGCAGTGTGTAGGGCGCGATTTTGTCGTTGAGGTCGTCGTAGGTGAATATCCCATTGTCGCACAAGAAGATTACTCGTCCGTTCCAGATGGATATTTCAACTTTTCCGTTGCATAGGTCGTATTGCCTGATGTCGGCGATTTTCCCCAAATTGTTGTCGAGCGACAATTTAAAAAGTCCTTTTCTTGCGTGTGAAGCCCATATGTTTCCTTGGTGGTCGGCCATTATGCGGTCGATTGGCTGGTTGAAACCGGCAATATGCCAGCTTCTCCATTGGGTGTTGTGTCTCTGATAGACGGTTATTCCTGTATAAGTCCCCTGCAAGAAGAAGCGTTCCCCGTTTCTGATATATTCACACAGGCTTGTTCCGCCGTTTTCGCCGCTTATCTTGCTTATTCTGCCATCACGTATTTCTGCCGTACCGTCGTTATAGCCGCATATTATGCTGCTGTTGACTTTGCTTAGTCCGGTTACCTGACCGAGTACCACGCTTTCTTTTTTTAAATTACCGGTTTCGACAGAATAACGGTAGAGACCCTGGTTGGTGCCGAAATATATGTATGGCAGGTCTGTTTTCAGGTCATATACGGTACCGATGTCTGATTTTGTGCCAGGAATGAATCGGAACGGACTTCCGTGCCTGACAATTGATATTCCGTTGTCGAGCATTGCCCATATGTTCTCATTGTTGTCTTTCGCAATACCTAAGACGGTGTTGTTCTGAAGCCCGTTTTCTTTGTTGACGTGGTAGAGCAGGTTTCCGGCAAGGTCGAAGGCCAGTATGCCGTTGTGGCGTGTGGCTACTATTACGGAAGAATCAGCCGTGATTTCAATTCTGTTGATAAAGGCGTTTTTCAGAAGAGCTGAATGTTTTGTTTCCCAGCGTTTTAATTTTTTACCGTCGTATTCCCATAATCCATCCGCACCTGCTCCTATCAGGATTGTCCCGTTTCCTGATTCCGCGCAACTTGTGACGTCTTGTCCGGAAAAGTGAGAGAAATCGACGATGCTGGTGAATTTGCCATTATCGAATTCTGCTAATCCTTTTTTGTGGATTGGCGCAAAGATTCTGTCATTGATTCTGATGAAGGCAAGCGGCATGAATTCAAGGGATTTACGGGTGACATTCTTGCCATCATAGACAATGTAAGAGGAGAATGTCTGGAAGTATATTCTCCCTTCCAGTTCCACGATGTTCCATACTTCCTCGTTTTTTAAGTCGGAGGTTTTTATTGCTGACGATAATGAAGTGTAACTGAGTCTGCCGTCATCAGATTTACTCCAGTAGCCGAATGATTCGAAACCGCCGGTGTAGATTCTGTTGCCGTAGGCAAGTACCGCTTTGATGCTGTAGCCTTTATATGCCGAGTACAGATGCCATTTACTGCCGTCGAAAGAAAGTAGCCCGTCGGTGTTGGCTACATACACGATTCCATTGTTGTCGATGGAGGCATTCCAGTTGTGCGCGTCGCCGTTATAACTGTCGCGGGTGTAATTTATCACAGGCGGTATTCCCGTGTATGCGCTGACTGCCAACGGATATAGTATGGTGGATAATAATATTATTAAAAGTTGGCGGACAGACATATGCCGGATTATTTGATTTCGCGGCGGCGTTTCACTTCTTCCATATTGCGCCAGATGAACAGCCGGTCGCTCGGACGGATTTTCTCGTCAACCTTTATCGAGAATCTTTCGCCTCGTACTGTCTTTTCCACAGGTTTCAGGTCAACCCTGATTTCCTCCACCTTCATTATTATTGCCCCGGTTGTGGGTCCGGTTATCACGATTTCATCACCTACGTGCAGCTCGTCGTTTTCCATTTGGAATTCCGCTACATGGATGTTTGAGAAATAGCGTATGCCTTTTGCGGCATACACTTTCACGCGAGTTGCCGACGAACCGTATTTCGAAGTCCATTCTCCTAAACGCTGTCCGAGATAGTAGCCGTTCCAGAATCCGCGGTTGAACACTTTGGCAAGCCGCTCGTCCCACCCGGCAATCTTCTCTTCGGAATATGAGCCGTCGATGTATGAGTTGATGGCTTCGTTGTAGCAAGACACTACTGTGCGCACATATTCCGCGCTGCGTGCACGCCCTTCGATTTTGAAAACCTTTACGCCGGCATCTATCATCTTGTTGAGAAAATGAATGGTTTTAAGGTCTTTCGGCGACATTATGTATTTGTTTTCTATGGCAAGCTGGTCGCCGGTTTCAAGGTCTGTGACTTCATAGCCCCGGCGGCAGATCTGGGTGCATGCTCCGCGGTTGGCGGACGAGTTCATCTCGTGCAGGCTCAGATAGCATTTTCCTGATACGGCCATACACAATGCCCCGTGGCAGAACATTTCGATGCGCACCTGCTGTCCGTGAGGGCCTGTTATGTTGTCTTTTATTATTGTGTCGTGGATTTCTGCCACTTGCGTTAGGTTGAGCTCTCGTGCCAGCACCATGACATCGGCAAATTGAGAATAGAATCGCACGGCTTCCGTATTCGACACGTTGACCTGTGTGGATATGTGCACTTCGACCCCGATGTCTCTTGCATAGAGTATTGCCGCCATGTCGGATGCGATGATTGCCGAAATACCGGCTTCCTTTGCTGCGTTGATTATGTCGCGCATTGTCGCCATATCTTCGTTGTAAACCACGGTGTTGACCGTCAGGTAGCTTTTCATACCGTGTTCTGTGCAGATGCGTGCTATTTCGTGCAGGTCGCCGATTGTGAAATTAACTGACGATTTAGCGCGCATGTTCAAGCCTTCTATCCCGAAATATATGGCATCGGCACCGCCTTGAATTGCCGCATAGAGCGATTCGTAGGAGCCGACAGGCGCCATTATCTCAAATTCCTTTCTTTCCATTATTTTCCACAAACAGTTAGGATTTGCAAAGTTACATAGAATTTGCCAACCGTCATAATTCCCTTGCATATCCTCCATCGGCTATGATTCCGGATTTCACGATGGTGAGGCTGGTGATAAAATCGGTTGGATGTTTGGGAAAAGAATAATAAAATGACTACTTTTATCAAGAAATAAATTTAGCTACGAAATAATATGACGAAATTCAGTTTTACAGCATTCCTGTTATTGATGGCAGCCGCCCTTTTTGCAAAAGGAGTGGAATGCAACACTTATATTTATGGCGTTCAGGGAAACGACACGTTGCGTATTGACAAATATGCCGTACCTGCCGTTGAAGGCGACACAGCGTTGCGCCCGGTTGTGGTGTTCGCTTTTGGCGGAGGCTTCAAGGGCGGAAGCCGCGCCGCGGCCGACTACCTTCCGTTCTTCAACCATCTTGCGGAGCAGGGTGTGATAGTGGTCTCCGCTGATTACCGCACAGGATTGAAGAATCTTGATCCGGCATCGGTGAGAACACCTGACGATTTCACTATGGCGCTGCAGAATGCCATCGGTCTTGCCGTCACTGATTTCTATGGAGCTACGGCATTCGTTATTGAAAACAGTGAAGAATGGCAAGCCGACCCAAGCAAGATAATAGCCTGCGGTTCAAGTGCCGGGGCGATAACTGCATTGCAGGCGGAATATATGCTTTGCAACGGCTCTCCATTGGCTTCGACATTGCCAGATGGATTCAACTATGCAGGATTGATTTCGTTTGCCGGCGCAATTTGTTCGGAGGGCAGTCCTGTATGGCAGGAAAAGCCTTGCCCGATGCTTCTGTTTCAGGGCGATGCCGACAAAGTGGTGCCTTATGGGGAAGTGCTGGCAGGTGGTAAGGGGCTGTTCGGCTCAAGCGTGATTGCCTCCCTGTTGAAAGATATGAAGGCAGCTTATTGGCTTTACACTGTTTGTGGGGCAGGACACGAGGTTGCCGGCACTCCTATGTCGGAGAATCTCGACGAGATAGTATTCTTTATCCGTCGCTGCGTGAGCGGTGGTAAGGCGGTGTGTACGGAAACGGTGGTCCCCGCACGCTCTGATTACAAAAAGGATTTCACGCTCGAGGAGTATCTCCGCTCCAATCTGCAATGATTGAAAAGATTTATAGATAGTTTCGTGGATTTGTAAGGTATGCCTTTACTTAAGAACAATTCAAACAAGTTTGATTGTTTTTCTCGTTATATTCACTATATTTGCATATATAAATATAAAAATAGCAAGATTGTATGAGGACAAGTTATAAGCGCATATTGCTGAAACTGAGCGGCGAGTCGCTGATGGGGTCGCAGGGTTACGGAATCGACCCCGTTAGAGTGGGTGACTATGCCGAGCAGATAACCGAGATTGCCCGGTCGGGAGTTGAGATTGCCATTGTGATTGGCGGAGGCAACATTTTCCGTGGGCTTGCAGGAGCGGCCAAGGGTGTTGACCGTGTAAAGGGAGACCAGATGGGTATGCTTGCCACGGTTATCAATTCTCTTGCATTATGTTCAGCCCTTGAAAAGGAGGGTCAGCCGGCTCAAGTGTTCACTGCGGTGAATATGTTCCCTATAGGCGAGCATTATAGCAAGTGGAAGGCAATCGACGCAATGAAGGCTGGAAAAGTGGCAATCATCTCCTGTGGCACCGGCAACCCGTTTTTCACGACCGACACAGGCTCGGCATTGCGCGGCATAGAGGTTGAGGCTGACGTGATGCTGAAAGGCACCCGTGTTGACGGAGTCTATACTGCCGACCCGGAGAAGGACCCGACAGCGAAGAAATTTACGGAAATCACCTACGACGAGATTTACGAACGAGGCTTGAAGGTGATGGATCTCACGGCTACCGTGATGTGTAAGGAAAATAATCTGCCTATCATCGTGTTTGATATGGATACGAAAGGCAATTTGAAAAAGGTGATAAGCGGAGAGCCTATAGGCACATTGGTATATCAGAAGTAAAACTCAAAACTATAAGACTATGAACGACGTTAAGACTTACATCGACCCGGCAGAAGAAAAGATGGTCATGGCAGTGGAATATCTGGAAGAGACACTTGCGCATATCCGGGCCGGGAAAGCCAACCCGAAAATTCTGGATGGCATAAAGGTGGATTATTATGGCAGCGCTGCGCCGATTTCTAATGTTGCTAACATTTCAGTGCCTGACGCGCGCACGATTGTCATCACTCCGTGGGAGAAATCAATGTTCAAGGAAGTGGAGAAGGCAATAATCAATTCCGAGCTTGGAATCACTCCGGAAAACAATGGTGAAGTTATCCGTCTTTCCATCCCGCCGTTGACAGAGGAGCGCCGCAAGGCTCTTGTAAAGCAGTCGAAAGCTGAGGCTGAGAATGCCAAGATTTCAGTGCGCAATGCCCGTCGTGACGCTATCGAGGGATTGAAGAAAGCCGTGAAGAACGGTATGCCTGAAGATGTGGAGAAGGACGCGGAAGCGAAAGTGCAGAAAATCCACGATAATTATATGAAGAAAATCGAGGATGTATTTGCCGCTAAGGAAAAAGAGATACTGACCGTGTGAGAAATTACAGGTCTGTGTAAGATGTTCGCGCCGGGCAATTCACATTGTCCGGCGCGATTCATAATAAAAAGTGTATTGCATCAGAGGATTTTATTTCGTGCGTATTATCTCGTGAAGCACTGCACCTTTCTTGTCAACCATACGCAATGTCAGACGTTTTTTTTCAACGGTCACAATCGAGAATCCCGGTTCGCCGCTGCAGAACACTGTGCCGTCGATAGGCCTTGCTTCCCTTGCCAGCGAGCCGGCGGAATTGACGACATAGTCGATTCCGCAGCCATCCTTGCGGATATGTTGGAAATTGTGGATATGTCCGCATATGTACATATCGACATCGTATTTGCGGAGAATCTTGTCCACGCGGTTCTGCATATCGATGCGCTCCTTTTCCGATTTGTCGGTGTAGGCATATATCGGGTGGTGACCGGCTACTATAATCCAATCTTCCTTGGCAGAGGCAAGTACGGAATCAGCCCATTGCAATTGCCTGTTCAAGTCCTGCTTGCCTGCATCAGGATACTTTTCAGTATCCTTGCGGTATTTGTCGATTAGCGGTGTGGTGTCTAGCCATACCACTCTCAGTGTTACGCCGTCTTCTTCGAAGGTTTTGGTATAGTAGCGTGCCGGCATTTCCCAACGGCGGCTCACGCTGCTGTAATCAATCACAGCCTGCGTGTTGCCGCGGTATTCGTGGTTGCCGCAGATTGGAAACCAGTCAATCATCAGCTCCGGATGGGAATAGATAAGCTCATAGTTTGTCATCCAAAGCGGGTCGCTCACACTCTGCACACCCTCAAAATGGTGCACGTCGCCGGTAGCGAGCACGAATTCCGGTCCTACGACTTCCGCCAACCTTCCCATTGTCTCGGCTATAGGCTTCTGGTCGTAGTATCCGTTTCTGCCAAGGTCATTGGCAACGAAGAAGCTCAATTTGTCCTCGAAATCATCGGGATTGGTGAATTGTGCCCGTAGTGTCTGGAAAGCCAGCAGTAAGACAGCAAGTAGCGTAAGTCTGAAAAGCCTGTTCATCATATGATAATATCAGATTTAGTTTGCACCGAATGCGCCGAACCAAGCCTGTGGCATTGGCGATGTGTAAGTCTGGCCATTGACAGTCAAACCGCTTGCTGCAAAATACGGTTGCATGTTTGCTTCGTTTCCGCTATATGCGTTGCTTAATACCGGAGAGTTTGCTGCCACGTGGAAATCCCACTCATTATCATAGACGTATGCATCGAGCGGATTGTTCATATACGGGAAGTTGACGAACATCGGGTTGGTAGCCTTGTCGCCAGCGGATGCGCTTACCACGCTGTGGAGGTCAACGGCGGCAGGGTTGTAGTCTTCGTTTTCTGAAGTGTATCCGAGGAAGGATGTGGTTGTCCCGTTTGCGATGTCTTGGTCAAGAGTGCTTTCCGATGCGCCTGAAGTGTAGAAGTTGTAGTCGATTATTGAAGCGTCGGCATAGCCTTCTTCCGGATCATTAGGAATGTTCCACGACGGAGTCATGGCTTTGAATTTGCAGTTTACAAGGAGGTTGTTGAACACGCTTACCAATGCGTTTTTCTCTACATAGATGCCACCGCCTTTCACACCGTCGCGACGCCATCCGGCATTGATGATTGTATTGTTGTAAGCGCGGATAAGAGCCTGTGAGCGTCCGCCCTCGTCGTTCTGACCGGAGCTTGAGAGCTTCAGTCCGTTGGTGTTCGGGCTGTACATCACGTTGCCAGCAACGTCAACCTTGCAACCGGCTTTCACGTTGACAGCTTCGCCGCCATCGGCACCGTTACCGCTGAATATGTTGTTCATGATTATGCCGTTACCGCCCATCATATAGATTGCGTCTGATGCGCCATAACGGAGGATGGAATTGGTGACCACATACTTGCCATTGATGTTGTTGGTTGTGAGTTGCGGACCCATATCATCACCAGGGGTATAGATGCCCTTTACTGCCGATGGCGAATCCTGACCTACAAGACCGCCGGTATATTCGATAATTGTGTGGTCGAGAAGGATTTCCTCACATTTGTCGGTAGCTATGATGCCGCCCCACAAGCCTTCGAATGCATTTTCCGGTGTGCGCTCGTTTTCTGCTACAGTCAATGTTACAGGACTTTCTTCTGTGCCAAGACAATAGAGGTCGCCGTCAACAACGAATTCAATCGGAGTGTGGCTTGCGCCTACGCCATTGGAGCTGAATACCACAGTGACTCCTTCTTCGATAGTAAGGCTTTCTCCTTCCGGGACTGTGATGTGTCCGCTTACATTGATGATTGAATTCTTTTCCCATGTTCCGGAAACGTTGCCGGAAACATTCTCTTCTACTACCGGTTCTGGATCCGGATTCGGATTGGGATCATTCTCGTCATCTCCACATGCTGCGAGCGATACTGAGAGCAACGCCGCGCTCAAAAACATAAAATACCTTGAGTTCATAATAAAACTGTTGATTAATGTAATGTTTGTTATTGTGTTTATTAAAGTTTGTATCTGAAACCTATCATGATAGTCCTGCCGCGCCATTCCTTGCGTTCGAGGATTCCGCCTTTGTAGTGCTGGATTTCGTCGCTGAAATTAGCGTTGCGGCTGTTGCGGGGGATGTAGCGCACAGTCTTTCCGTCGAGCAGGTTGGTGGCTTTGGCAAACAGGGATATCCCTTTCTTGAATGTCTTTTCTATCGAAAGGTCGAGCTGGAAATTCCCGTTTTCCCAAATGTCGTCTTCGTAATATTTCGACACCTCACTCAGTCGTTTTCCTGTATAGCTGCCTGAAATCTGTCCCTCGAATTGCTGTTTCGCGGCTTTGAACAGTAGCGATATGTTTGCTACGTGCGCGGCCTGTCCAGCCAACGGGCGTCGTTGTTCGCGGTCGTGTGTGATTGTCGTTTCCGGATTCTCCGGATTAGGGATTATTTCAGTCTTTGTGGTGGTAATATTGGAATGTGTGTAAGTGTAGTTGGCTTTCACTCCGAACCAGTTGAAATATTTCATCACGTCGATTTCCAAACCGAAGTTGTTGGCTGTGCCATAGTTGCTCGGTGTGAAATATGTGTCTTGTCCGCTTGTGTCGAAACCGTATTCGATAGGGTCTTTTATCCGTTTGTAGAACACTCCTGCCATAATCTGTTCGGATGGTCCCGGAAAAAATTCATAGCGGATATCGACATTGTCGGCAACGGTGTGTTTCAAATCCGGATTACCGCGTTCCTTATAGTCCTCGTTGATGATATTGTAAGGCACAATCTCGAAGAAGCTCGGACGGTTGATGGCACGGTAGTAGGACACGTGCATCTTGGCATTGTCGTGTACCTCAATCTTCAAATGTGCGCTTGGAAGGGCATCGAGGTAATTCTGCCCGCCTTCATTGCGTGCGCCTTCGGTGGCGTGTAGCAGGTAGTATCCCTGACTTGTGTGCTCCAACCGTATTCCGGCTGTAAGCTCCATTATTCCTCCGGTATATTTTGCGGAGGCGTAGCCGGCGGCTATGCGCTCGTAGGCGTCATAGTTGAGAGGATCGGTAAGATTTCCGAAACGGTTCACGTCCCATTCTATTTCGTCGAATGTGTTCCAGTCGCGTCCGCGCACTTGTGAGCGGTTGTCGTCAGGCACGCCGAAAAAGTATTCGTGATAGAGGCTGGTGCGCTGTTTGTCGCGGTACATTCCTCCTGCCATAAAGTCGATTTTGCGGTTTGCCCCTCCAAGGTCAAGACGATACGAGAAATCGGCATAACCTGCGAAATCCCGGTCATCGTTGTGCTCCCAGCGTCGTGTCGTGCCGGAGCGGGCAGCTGTCTGCAGTCCGTTGCTTGCCGTTGTAAGTTGTATTTCCGCATTGTCGGGAGTCTGATTAAAGGCTTTAGATGCGGAAGCTGTCCATTTGAGTTTGAGAGCGTTGTCGTAGAGGAATCCGTGTTCGCCTTTCAATGTGGAGTTGAATATGTATTGGCGGTTCCAGCGCAATCTCATCGTTTCCCATTGAGGATTTACCGCATCACGTGTCTGTGCGGCGCGCATATCCATATACCCTGCATAAAGCATCAGCTTGTTATCGCGGTTCGGGTAGTAGTCGAGTTTCGTATGGGCGCCTATTCTCATTTGTTGCTCCGAATAGAAACGCTCGGTCACCCCTGTGTAGTTGCTTCCGGGTTGATAATGCAATTGGCTGCGCTTACCATAATAATTGTTCTGGAAACTGCCTACCAGCATCAAACCGAGCTTGTTGTCGAAGAAGCGGTCGCCATATGAAGCCCCGATGGAAATGTCGGGCAGTGATGTCTTGTTTTTAGTGCGGAGGTTCGACAGGGTGAAATCCTCCATCGAAACGGCGTGGCTTTCGCCGTGTATTTCATTCGGTGATTTACGATTGATGTCTGAATATGCGAATGATGTGAAGTCGTGATTGAAGAACAGAGTGTTGTAGCCGGTCTGTACATTGAAGGTGAATTGACGTTCCGTCGGTGCGTCCTTCATCACTATGTTGACAGCGCCACCTATTCCGTCGCCTTCAAGGTCGGCAGTAAGTGACTTGTGTACTTCAAGACGGTCGAGCATCTCGGATGGAAAGATGTCAAGCGGCACGAAGCGGTTCTTGTTGTCAGGACTTGGGATTTTTACGCCGTTGACAAGCGTGTAGTTGTAGCGTTTGTCCATCCCGCGGAGTATGGCATATTGCCCTTCTCCTATGCTGTTGCGTTCGATTGTCACGCCCGACATACGTTGTATGACATTTGCCACTGTCTGGTCGGGAGATAATTCAATGGCCCGCGCGCTCATCACGTTGACCACGTTTGCCGAACGTTTTTCTATGTCGCGCGCAGCCGCTTCTGTACGGCCGTGATGACTGCCTATCACTTCAATTTCCGTAAGCATTTCCGCAGCCGGCTCAAGTTCTACATTTACAGTAGCATCTTCTTGACCGACTGTGACTTCGGTAGTTTTATAACCCATATATGTGCATACCAGTGTATATGGGTCGGTATTACCGGCTTGGAGCGAATAGCTTCCGTCCAGTCCTGTGACGGATACTAATTTTGTGTTTTCTTTTACTGAGACATAAGCCCCGATAAGCTCTTCCCCTGTGTTCTTATCCGTAACTTTTCCCTTGATTGTTAAGGCGTGAGCACAATAAGGAGACAATAAAAGCAACAATCCAAAAATAATCTTTTGCATAACCTCTGACTGTCATTATTTTTTCAGCGGCAAAGGTATTCTTGTCATATTACAAAGATATTACCGTCGGATAACGTTTTTGTAACATTCTTTTATCGCTCGATATCAATCGCTTGTGCCGGTTTGATATGAAAAGGTGGGAGGGATATTGTTTTTCAATACCCCTCCCACCTTATATATAAAGACTATGATTTTATTTCTTCACGAATTTGCCTTGTGCTACAGAGCCATCGGAAAGCACCACACGGTAAAGATAGAATCCGCTTTGCAAGTCAGTTACATTGACTTCTTTTGTGCCTTCGGAATATACGACAGTCGCACCGTTGAGGTTATATACGCTGAATGAAGTCACGTTGTCGTTGTTGACGCATATCACATCGGTTGCAGGATTCGGGTAAATCCTCACGCTGCTGTCGGTTACCGTCTCTTCCACTCCTGCAAATTCTTCGGTGACGTCAATCACTGCATATTTACCCGACAAGTCGCCTAACTTGAAGTAGCGTGTGCCTTCTATGTCATTGACATCGACAGTCTGCGGCTTGTTGTTTCCTGCGTTGAACACCATATTAACGAGGTTGCAGTCATTGGGAGAAGTCCACGTGTACCATACATAGCCATCTTGTTCCACTGTGGAGCTTTCCATATTCTTTCCGGGCCAGTTTCCAAGCAGCTCAGCAGCCTCGAACTCGTCGCTCCATGCATAGAAATAAGTTTCGTCCCAATCTGACACTGTCGGCTTCTGGAAATACACTGTCACTGGCGTGCGCTCGGTGCGGTAGGTTGCGGACTCTATTGCCGAAACTATCTCGCCATCAACAATGGCAACGGCTTTTATTGTGGTCTTTGTTGATATGTGTACGGTCACCGGAGCTTTGGCTTGTTTCCCATTTGTGAGGCTTGGTGTAGTTCCGTCGGTCGTATATGCTATGGTTGCATTATCAGCATTGTTGACGCTGATTGTGACATCCGTTCCGCCGATATAGTATCCTTCAGGCTTGTCGAACACCACTTCCGGGCGCTCGGTGTCGAGAGACTTGATTTCCACTTTTGTATAGATGGCGTATCCGTTGCCGGATTTCACACGATCGGCTGTTGTGTATCCGGAGGGAACCTGCACGCCACGTCCGATACCGATTACTAATTCGCCGTTAGTACCGGTCACTTTTGCCACATACTGGTTGCTGTTGTTAAGCACTTCTACTGTGCTTTGATTCGTGATTCCTACCGATTTGCGGATTGCAATCAAATCCTTGATATCCTGTTTGTAGTCGAGCCAATGCGACATAAACACGCACGGTGTGCCAGGACTGCAAAGCATGAAAGCGTTGGCTGCCACAACCAAAGAGCCGGGGAACGCGTCGTTGTTCTCGTTGCGGCTTGTGTCGTGGTTGTCGATGAATGTGACACTATAACGGCGATATTCCGGCATATGGATTACGCCGGCCGGCTCGTATGTGTTGGTTTTTTGGTTCAGCCAGGAAAGTTGGGAAAAATTGTTTGCCCTGAACGCATCGTTGACGGCGAATTTGAATGCGAAGTCGAATGCCGCGGAAGTGCGTCCCGTGCCTTCTATCCACTTCACGATATTGTCGTATCCGTCCCAGTATTCGCCTACCGAATATTGTGCCTTTGCCGACTCGTTGTAGATTTTCGTATATTGTGGAGCATATCCTTTCACCATATCGTAGCGCCATCCCACATAGCCGAGGTCGTTCTTCAGGAAGTCGAGATAAGCCTTCACGCCCTCCTGCACCTTGGCGTTGGTGTGGTCAAGGTCGCGGCATCCGTCGAAATTGTCACCGGTGTCGGGAGCTCCGGTAGGTTGCTCTTGTCCGTCTTGTCCGGCAACTTCATCGTTGCTGCATATCGCCCACGGTCCCCATTCGTAGGTCACGCCCTTGTAGGTCTCCGTAGGGAAGTCGGTCCAGGTCGATACGCCGTCGCGGTGGTTGATGACAACATCCTCGATTATGCCTGTGCCGAAATTTCTGAAAGTGGCAATCATTTCCCGCAACTCGTCTTCTGTGCCGAATGATGAGTTGTGGTTGGTGAACCAATACACAGGATTATAACCCATGCTTGGGTCAGAGCTGCATTTGCCGCTGTTGGGTACCCAGATTAAGTCGAAATAATCCGACAGCTCTCCGGCTTCATTCTGGAGATTTGTCCATTGTGTCTCATCGTAGGAATCCCAATAGAACGATTGCAACATTACGCCGCCGTAGTTCTCGGGCCAAGCGTATTCGCCTTCTGCCGCAGCATTGCTCGGGAGAAACAATCCGGCAGCTAAGGACGCAAACAACAAACTTTTGTTTTTCAAATAGTTAAGAAGTTTCATAGGTTTTATTAATTAAAAAATAAGGTAGATTTTCCGCAAAAGTCGCCTTTTTTCTTCGAATATCCAAATGTTGACGGTTGAAAATTTGCAGCAAAGAGAGCCGCCTTTCGGGGGTGGCTCTCTTTCGTTCAGCAGCTTTCTGGTTATTCTTCGCTGACGTCGGCAGCTGCCGAAGATGTCAGCCCCGTGGGGGCTGTTGCCGTGTAACCCACGGCCTTGGCCGTGGGGCTGGAGTGACCATATGGCATCGGCCTCGTAGAGGTCGTGCTTGAAGTTTAATTGTCACTTATAAAATATTGTAATTTATCCGATAATCCGGCTAAATCAAAAAATTCCGCCAATTCTTCCGCGAATGATTTTCTTCTGTGATGCTCTTGTTGGTTGGATATGTAAGATATGACTTTATCTATATCCTTTTTGCTGAATGTCGATGCAAAATACGACTTTCCCCACCCTTGGAAACCATAAAACAAATGGTTTTCAGCCATCCATCGGCTGCTACGGCTTTTAACCTCCCGCATATATTCGGACGGAGACATCTCCGCTGACAATTCCGCCGCGATATGGATATGGTCGGGCATTCCGTTTATGGCAATTACCCTGCATCCTGAATTTTCGGAGATTCCGCAGATGTATTTATATAGGCGTGGCGTTGTGTCGGTATCAAGTACCCGAAGATTGGCTTTTGTACGGAACACGAAATGGTAATAAGAATTGATATATGCCATAGTATGGAGTTTTATAACCTCAAAAATAGCAAACATTTGCAGATTGTGCAATCGTGCTTCAAGCGCGACCTCTACGAGGCCGATGCCATCGCACGGCTACTGCCCACGGCCAAGGCCGTGGGTTATGCGGCAACAGCCCCCACGGGGCTGGCATCTTTGTCAGCTGCCGACGTCGCCGGAAATAACGGAAGTCATGCGGGACGGCATTATGGTTGTGGCTGCCGGGGAGAGAGGGCGCGCGGCAGGGAGCAAGGATGCGCCGAGGCTGTTGCGGGTGTGGGGGATTTTGTGTAATTTTGCATTTGATTAAATTGCGGTAGAGTTTTTTGTCGTGAAACGAGCGGCATTGGCTTCCGCTGAAATATAAAAGCCCGTAGGCGGGAAATGTTATGAAGATAGTGATTATCAACGGTCCGAATCTCAACCTTCTTGGGGTGAGGGAGAAAAGTATTTACGGGAGTGAGGCGTTTGCCGGTTTCCTTGACAAATTGCGTGCGGCATATCCCGATGATGAGATGACGTATTTTCAAAGCAACCATGAGGGCGCTATAATCGACGAGCTGCATCGTGTCGGATTCAGTTGTGACGGTATCGTGCTTAATGCAGGCGCATATACGCATACTTCTATTGCAATCGCCGATGCCATCCGGTCGATAACGGCTCCGGTGGTGGAAGTGCACATCTCGAATGTGGCAGCCCGCGAGGAATATCGTCACGTGTCGATGATTGCCCCGGCGTGCAAGGGGGTGATTGCCGGATTCGGTCTCGATAGCTACCGTCTTGCGGTAGAGGCGTTGAAGAATTGCCGATAGCTTTAAGAGCTTGTTTTAGTAGCCTATAAGAACATATTTTGATGATAAAGACTAAGTTTACAAAGATTGTTGCTACAGTTTCTGACCGTCGATGCGATGTGGATTTCATTCAGAAGCTGTTTGATAATGGTTTGAACGTTGTGCGAATGAATTCGGCTCATCTGCAGCGAGAAGGATTCGAAAGGATTGTCAACAATGTGCGTCAGGTTTCCGACCGCATAGGGATACTTATGGACACCAAGGGACCGGAAATACGCACCACTACGAATGTCGATGACGAGAATGTCGTTTTCACGGCAGGAATGGAAGTGGATGTGGCGGGTGAGCCGGAGAGTCTCACGAGCGTATCACGGATTTGCTTGTCATATCCCGATATCGCTAATGATGTGAAGGAGGGAATGCACTTGCTGATTGACGACGGTGAGTTGGATTTCCTTATTGAGAAGATTGATGGCGGCGTGTTGAAATGCCGTGTGCAGAACGATGGGGAGCTGGGTTCGCGGAAGAGCGTCAACATTCCGGGCGCCAGTATAAAATTGCCGTCGCTTACCCAGCGCGACATCACCAACATAGGCTATGCCATGGAGCTTGGCGTCGATTTCATAGCTCACTCGTTCGTGCGCAGCAAGCAGGACGTGCTCGACATACAGGCGATACTCGATGCTCACGACAGCCCTATAAAAATCATTTCCAAAATAGAGAATCAGGAAGGTATTGACAATTTCGATGAGATACTTGAGGTGTCGTATGGCATAATGATTGCCCGTGGAGACCTTGGCATAGAGATTCCTGCGGAGCGCATCCCTGTTGTGCAGAGAGAGCTTATAAACAAGTGCATAGCCAGCCATAAGCCGGTGATTGTTGCCACCCAGATGCTTCACACTATGATATCCAACCCTCGTCCTACGCGAGCAGAGGTGTCAGATATCGCCAATGCTGTCTTCCAGCATACCGACGCGTTGATGCTGAGCGGGGAGACCGCTTATGGTAAATATCCGGTCGAGGCAATATCCACGATGACGAGAATAATATCCGCTACGGAAAAATCGATGACCGGGCATTGTTCTTCGCATTTCAATTATGAGTCGGGATTGACCGATGTGACGGAGTTCCTTACCCACGGGGCTGTGGATTCGCAGTATGTGGTCGGGACAAAAGCCATTGTGACCGACAGCTATACGGGCCGCACGGCGCGCTACATATCGTCGTTCCGCGGCATAAGCCCGACGCTTGCCATCTGCTACCATAAGCATGTCACTCGTCTGTTGGCGCTTTCCTATGGCGTGTATTCCATATATCAGAAAAAAGATTCCACCTCGCGGGCGTATCTGCATCATGGGCTGAAGCATCTTATCGGTTTGGAGCTGATTACGCCCGATGACACAATCGCTTATGTCGGTGGCGGCTTTGGTGAGGGGAAAGGCACCACATTCTTGGAAATCAACAAGGTGTCGGACGTGCTCGATAACTATGAGCATTACGATCTCCCCAATCTTGAACAACCGAAATAGAATTGGCGATGACTGAAGAGCTGGAGGATTATATCCTTGCGCATATAGACCCGGAAGGCGAGCTGCTTGCAAAGCTTGACCGTGAGACGCATCTCTATCATTTGCGTCCGCGTATGTGCTCCGGGCATTTGCAAGGGCGGTTGCTGAAGATGCTTGTTAGGATGATACGTCCGAAGCGCATATTGGAGCTTGGCACGTTCACTGGCTACTCCGCTTTGTCGCTTGCCGAAGGCATGGATGAGGATGGAGAACTGCATACGATAGAAATTGACGATGAGCTGGAGGATTTTATCCGTGCGCATTTCGAGGGCTCGCCGTATGCCGGAAGGATACATCTGCACATAGGCGACGCTATGAAAATAATCCCTTCGCTTGGTATGACTTTCGATCTTGTTTTCATAGATGCGAACAAGCGCCACTATCTTGATTATTATAAGGAGGTGCTTGATTATGTCGTGCCTGGCGGGTTCATCATCGCCGACA
Organism: Candidatus Limisoma faecipullorum; assembly: GCA_017694955.1. Classification (GTDB taxonomy): domain Bacteria; phylum Bacteroidota; class Bacteroidia; order Bacteroidales; family Muribaculaceae; genus Limisoma; species Limisoma faecipullorum. The sequence goes on along the minus strand of JADIMC010000111.1, from coordinate 3,966 downwards.
ACACTTTGTGGGACGGGAAGGTGGTTGACTGGGGAAAGAAGCTTGATGCGCAGACAGAGGGAATATTGCTGTTCAATGACTTTGTTGCCGCCGACGACCGTGTGGAAAAAGTGATACTTCCCATTCGCGACGGTTTGACGATAATACGTAAAAAAGACTGATAATTCGTGGCGTAGGTAAAAAAGTGCGTGCTACATTTGCAAGGTTGATAAAAAGCGACTATCTTTGCAGCGCTTTTGGGACGAAGAGTCTCTTTAGTCAGGATTGTCTTATGGTGTAATGGTAGCACTGCAGTTTTTGGTTCTGCCTGTCCTGGTTCGAATCCGGGTAAGACAACTCATCAGGAAGTTATTCTTTGAGACGTGGCATTTAGCCACGTCTTTTTTTGTATCCGGCAAGCGTTCAGCCTTGTCAGTCTATGAGTTCCCGTTGCGTTTTATTTGCTTCCAATAGGATTTCTCGTGCAGTTGCTATGGCTTTTGCGTTCATTTTTGGAAAAATCAAGGTTGAGTAATTATTTTTACGATTTATTTGGAAAAGTTGGTAATAAATCATAGATTTGTAGTTATATTTATATGATTCAGTAACTAAAACCAAAATTCGTATGAGAAAAATTTACTCTTTATTGGCGATGATGGTGCTTGCGCTGGGCATTCCGGCGGTGGCGCAGGAGTCAATTCAGAATTATGTGGAGGGGTTCGACAACCTCGACACATCCAACCACGAATTTGCTCCGAAAGGCTGGGGACATATCGTGGATAATTATTCAGATTGGTATGGTGGTGAGGATTATTATGTGGAGTATTCCAATCCCGAGACCGGCGGTCAGGACGGCGGCGCTTATCTGAGCATCGGCTCGCAGCAATTAGGCTCCGGGTGGGATACGGAAACCGTTGACGACCTGCTTGTAACTCCCGCAGTTTCCGGCAATGTCAGCCTGTATGTCAAGCTGGAAAAAATGGGCGGTTCTATAAAGTTCTACACCTGCACGAAGCAAGGCAACAGTTTTACGAAAGGTGCTGAATATTCTGTCACTCTTCCGGAGCTTTCGGAAACGGAATGGACGCAGGTGACTTTGCCTTCGGTTCCGGAAGGGACATATCTCGGCATACGCGGCGAGAATGTGGGAATCGACAATTTTACGGCCGACAATGCTACGATAGTACTCAGAAGGGAACTGACAATCGAGAATGTGACGTTGGTTTCAGATGATGAGATTGATGCCGATGAATCGGGCAATGTGACGTTGACGTTCACCGTCAAGATTGCCAATACCGGCGAGGTGGATTTCAATCCGGGTGATGAGAATTACTCAGTAAGTATTGTCAATTATAGTCAAGACAATGCGGTCGTTGGCACACAAGCTATTGATTTCCCGCTTGCCGCCGGGGCGACGAGCGATGAGTTTGAAGTGTCGGCCGTTATGGCTGTCACGGAAAATGTGCGCGACCGTTACGACGTGATGGAAAATATCGGAGGCACTACCGGCTTCGGAGGCTGGGTGGAAGTGTTCCCCTATGAATCGGATTTCTTCCTGAGTTTCAAGGACGAGGCTGAAGTGCTTGAACCGGGTACGGAAGTACAGTTCGGGCTGTCGCAGACCGATGTGACAAAGGGCTTCCGTTTGCGCAACAATTCTGGCGGAGCTCCGGCTACCATTACAGATATCGCTTTGCCTGAAGGCTTCTCTTCTAAGATTACTGATGAGAGCGGAGCAGAAAAGACGCTTCCGGTTGTAATACCCGCACACGATGAGTTGGAATTGAGTGTGACTATGCTTTCCGCTGTGCCGGGCAGCAAGAGCGGAGATATGGTCATAAAGGCTGAGGGATATAAGGATTTCGTGTTCCCGGTTTCCGGACAGATTGTCGACCCTTCGAAACTGTATGTCAATTTCGAGGACAATAAATTCCCAGTGGGAACGTATGTGGAAGGCAGCTCGTGGTCAATTTCCGATTTCCCGGCAGAAGCCGGATTGGAAAGCAACCGTTACTGTGCAGAAAACGGACTTTCTTCCGATGAAATGGATAAACTTATATTGCCTAAGGTACATGTCGCGTCTGGTGAGACGATGGTGTTCAGCGCGGCGAGACGTTCGAACAGTTCTGTTGTCAAAGTATATTATTCTTCCGACCGTTCCGACTGGCATTTGGTTCGCTCGCTTTCTGCTGATTCGGAAGCTGCCGAAGAAGATTTGCTTCCGGATACGAAGGTGGGTACAGCTTCCTACGATAGCTACGCTTTCAAGCAGTACACTATCGACAAGATCCCAGAAGGCGACTGGTATATAGCTTTCGAGTCGGGTTACGCTCGTATCGACGACATTATGGGCTACACGTTGCTCGAAATACCGGCTGCCGATTTGGTGGTCGATTGCAAATTCCCGGAAACGGCGACAGTCAACTATGATTACAAAGTGGCATTGGGTATCCAGAATATAGGAAATCCGATTGAAGAAGGACAGCTTACGGCTAAATTCTATCTTGAAAACAATGTGGTGAAGGAAGTTCCTGTTCCGGCGATGGCTACAGGTGAATCGGCAGCTGTCGATGTTGTCTATACTCCGCGCAAGGCCGGGCAGTACAACATAAAGGTGACTATCGAGGGTCTTGACTGCACTTTCTCTGCGGAAAATCAGATAACGGTCGCACAGGAAACGCCGGTGGCTAATGTGCAAGTGGGTACATCGACAACCGACAGCCAGAACACACCGTTGTGCCTGAATTACAAGAACAGTGAAACAGAGACAATCTATACTAAGGATTTGATTGGGCTTCCGGCAGGGACAATGATTCAAAAGATAATATTCCGCGGGTATAACACGCGCGAAACCCACACCACCCATGTCAGCGCATGGATTGAGAACACTGCTGACGGCGTGTTTGCCGGAGCGCCGGAGACATCGTACTCTGTTCCGGTTGACGAAATGACACAGGTTTACGACGGTGACTACACGTTTGAATTGAAAGGCGAGTCAGACAATATGGCCGATATGCTTGTGTTCGAGCTGGAAGAGCCTTTTGAATATACAGGAGAGAATCTCCGTGTAGTGGTAAGGTCATCTGCCGATTCTTTCAAGATGATTTATTTCGATGCCGACAACAATGTGGGTGACGCTTCGATTATGCGCCGTACAGACAATGGGGTTTTGGCAGAGCAAAGCTGGTCGCTTCAGTCGGAAATGCCTGTCATGACTCTGCAAGTCGAGAAAGAATTGACAGTCCTCAGCGGCAAAGTCGTTTCTTCTAAAGACCAGTCGGCAATCGAGGGTGCTCAGGTGAAATTGGTTTCCGGCAATGTGGAATACAGCGGTGTTACTGATGGCGAGGGAGAATACAGCATCGGCGTATATCAGGACACTAAAGAGTACACTGTAATAGCCGAAAAAGAGGGCTATTTCAGGTATGAAGGACAGATTTCGTTCCCGGAAGGAAGCACCACTAAGAACATCTCGATGGATGTGGCTACCGGATTCCGTCTCGTTTCTGCCAATGTTCCGGCTACTGCAATGGTCAACCATGCTTACACGGCTACTGTAGTTATCGAGAACGGTGTGGAGAAAGCACCTGGCAGCTATACGGCGGAATTGTATGTAGGTGGTGAGGTTGTGGCTTCCGATAATGAGGCTACTCTTGCCACGAGCAAAAACCATACGTTCACGTTCAGCTATACTCCGCATTCCGACGGCACATTCCCGGCATACGTGAAGCTGACAAGCAGCTACGGCACGACGCAGACCGAAGAGGTGCAGCTTGTCATAGCCAAGGAAAGCGCCGAAGCGATAGTTCAAGTAGGCGAGGTTGTGGAAGTGACGGATGATGCCGGCCCGATAGAGTCGTTCAGACGTTTCAGCCGTGGCGAGATGATTTATACGAAAGATCTCATTGGCTTGGCAGAAGGGTCGAAAATTGTTTCCTTGCAATTTAAGGGCTATCTCAGTTCAAAGTCAACCAATATAGCTTTGCG
>JADIMC010000110.1 GCA_017694955.1 Candidatus Limisoma faecipullorum | reverse complement strand
GTCCTTTGCTCTACCAACTGAGCTATGGCACCGTCTGTTTTTGTGACTGCAAAGATATGGGGTTTATTTGACCTGTGCAAATTTTACAGTCATATTTTTCAATCTGCATTTTCACACATCTCATAAACCGCTGATTATCACCGAATATCATCCCAATATATTTTCCATAGAGCTTCCACCGACACATAAGCACCTAATCCTCATTTGGATTATTCCATAAATATTCAGATTATTTTTCAAACCAATAGCACAATTTTTGGAATATTCTACCTATTTTTGTCACATTTCAAAAACAGAAAAACATATGATTCAGATAGCTAAAGATATACCAAGAATTTCAGTAAACCAACTCATCCCGATTTTCAACAAAAAGAAAGGCGACGCATATATGCCTGGATGCCTCATCGCCACACGCACTTCAAGCGATGCCAAAGAATCCGACTCGATTCATCATCTGTCACATCCGTTCAGTCTTGACGCCTTTGTGTTCATACTGTGCGCATCAGGGAAGCTGACTGTAACCACCAATTCCAAAAGCTTCCATCTGAAAGGAAACGATATGTTCATCAATTTTCCCGGACAGGTGATACACGTGGACGAGGATAATGACAACCATGACCACGTGAAAGTGCATATCGCAGTAATGGACCTGGCATTCATTCACGAAATGAATCTGGACATCAAACCTGTGGCTCAAAAATTTCTCGACCTGAAAAACTCGCAATATATGGAATTGCCCGAAAGCACTTTCATAGAGCTTGCCAATCTGATTAACGCAATAACCGATGAAATCAACAACAACGAGCCAGATAATGCCACCAACGACATATTGCGCAGCCTCATAACTGCCATATTCTTCAAAATAGGCAGAATGGTTGACAAAAATGCAACCGAGCATCCAAACGACAAGGAAATGTTCGACAAGAACGTGGGATATTTCAAGGATTTCATGACCCTGCTCGGACAAAACTTCCGCAAGGAACGCTCGATAAAATTCTATGCCGAGAAAATGAATTTGTCACCAAAATACTTCACAACCCTGATAAAACGCGCCAGCGGACAAACCGCCGCGGCATGGATAAACCAATACGTGATAATGGAAGCTAAAAACCTGCTCAAATATTCCACGATGAACGTACAAGAAATCTCTTATAGCCTGAATTTTCCGAATCAGTCGTTTTTCGGAAAATATTTCAAGCATCACACCGGAATGACACCAAGCGAATACAAGCGCAGCAAATAATTACACTGCAGTTTTGCTAATTGGGCGAAAGGTACTAACTTTGCACGCCAGACGAGCCTCTGTAGTTCAACGGATAGAATGGAAGTTTCCTAAACTTTAGATCCGAGTTCGATTCTCGGCGGAGGTACAAAATAAAAACGGGGTGCGTTTCCAAGCAGAAACGCACCCCGCAATTTTCATATCATTTGGCAAGGCTTATCATTGCACGGCCAATTTGGCTACCATTCCACCAGCCTTGACAATATAATACCCTGGCAGCATACCGACAATCTCCTTGTTTCCATCCGCCTTTTCAGCATAGAGCAGACGCCCTTCAAGAGAATATATCTCGACGACATCGCCAGCTGCTCCATCAACACATATCACACATTCTGCAGCATAAATCCGTATGTCTTGACAAACCGAGCCAACACCTCCTGCTCCTGTTTCAATCTCGCCAGAGAAATCCGACTCCCCAAGATCATAAACGGCAGTTACCGCGTATGTATGATTCTGACCATCCGAGCTGTCCGCGCAGCTTGCATCAGTCAGAATATCGTCATTGATTCTAACACCATCCCTGTACACATTGTAACCTAAAAGCTCCAGACTCTCTACGTCGCCGTCAGCAGGCGTGTACGACAAATCATCGATTGCGAGCGCATATTTATCTTTCGACACATAGCGGATGGCAAAATACTTTGTCCCTTCCGGCAACCTGTATGCAAATTCTGTCCAATCAGCCGGCGCTTCCTGAGTGCCTGTCTCAAACTTCGTGAAGTCGTCGGTATCGGTTCCGCTCGTAGAATACCATGCTTCGAACTGCTCCAATCCATAACGGTCGGTAATGCTCTTTGCATAGAACGATACATAGCGGCAATCCTGTGCAAGCTCCGGAGTAATCAGCCAATCGTCGTTTTCTCCACTTAAAGCCGCTACGGAGATGAGCATCTGTTTCCCGGATTTCGGGCTGAACGATTCATCGGCGATGCCGGCTTTCTGAGGGTCGAACACTTGGAAGGCCATCATTGCCGTTGCATTTTCATAGTCGGTGTTGCCTAAACGGTAGGTCATCGACTTGTCCGCGTCGATGAGCGTATAGTCGCCTATTCCGCTGATTGCAAATGTAGTGTATGACTCGAAATCGTCGCAGATTTCGGCATGCACACCGCTCTCATAATCAGGAGCAGTCCACGACAACATTATGTTGCCGTTTTCTACCGAAGCCCGCAAATCTTCCGGGACAGGATAATTGTTAGAACGTACAACAGTCACAACCGTACCGCTCATGTCGTTGGTCCCGTTATCATCTTCAATGACAAGCCGTGATGAGAACACGAGTTCTTTCCCGTTATCGGATGCCGCAGGAACATATTCGAATTCCACGACCGTTGATTCGCCTGCCGCCAATTCAGGCAACACATCTTGCCCAACCACCGTGCCATTGAGCAAGAACTCTATCGATGCATCACTTACAGTCTTTATTCCGCAATTAACCACGGTAGCCGCATATGTGCAGATATTTCCGGCTGTCGTCACATTCGGACCGGTAAATCCAGAGATTTCTATGTCGTTGTCAAAAATATCGCGTACGGATAAATTGTCAACAAAGCAGGCTCCGGTCTGACCGGTCACCTCTCCTAACAGACCTATGCGGATTTGTCCTGCGCCGGCATATTTTTCAAGAGGAATGATCACTTGCGTCCATTCAAAATCAGTTGTTCCCCCTTTCATAGTTTCTGAAATCGCCGTAAACTCTCCATTATCCACTGAAATCATAGCCGTGAAATCCGTATCAAGGTATGGGAGAGACACGTAGAATTCCAATCCCGGCTTCTCCAAACCTGATATGTCGATTTTCGGCGAGGAAATAAGAGATTTAGCTCCTGACACATTCCCTGTGAACATGGCAAAGCCGTTGTCGCCGTCTTGGGCTTCCATATCGTAGCTTCCGCTTCTGTAGAGGCTCCAGCCGGCATCGTTCGTTTCCCCGCCGAAGCGGTCAACCATCCACGGCTGTGTTGAAAGTGCCGCATTACTGAACGATTCATCTAACGGAGCCGGATACGGACTGCCTACCATCAGCATATTCGACTGTGCGTCGCCGCTTTCGCCTATCGCGTTTCTCGCACGCACATTATAATATACTATGGTTTGTATCCCATCCTCAACAGGACATTCCTCATCAATATATTCCGCAGTCGTGACATCCTGAGCTATGCATACGGGCTCTGAACTAATCACGCGATATATGTCAAACACAGTGCTGCCCGGCTCTACATATCCGCCGTTCTTGCCTGTCTCAGCTTCTTCCCACACAATTTTGTTTCGGTTGTCACCTAAGTCGGAGAATACAACATTCCGTGGGTTGCCCGGAGCGTCTTTGCCGATATATGCCCGGCATTCTGCCGTACGGCCTGCTCCATAATCATTGTAGGCTATGGCACGGTAAGTGTTGAATCCGCTGACCGCCTCATTGTCGATATAGGTCAATTCTGCGCCTGTCGCTGGCGACTCGAAGGTGTGTATCAACTCCGTGTCACGGTATAATTCTATTTTTGTAATGGCATCGAGTTCCGTTCCGTCAACGCGTGATACCGGCGCGTTGAATGCTATGTCGGCGCTCAATGCGCCCTCGGCCCCTGCGGTTACGGTGAGATTCTGCACCTGTCCGGGCGCCGATTGCGTATTATTCTCGATGCTTATGTCGTCAATATACAGGTACATTCCTCCGCCTTGTGTGGTGTGATGGATTGCAATGTACTTTACGCCGTCCTCGCTGACTGTTATGTCTTTCTCGAACACCTGTTCCGCTTGGAGCTGGGTTTCTTCTATTATTGTAGATGTCATTGCGCTTGGCTCAGGCGAAGAGCCCATAAGTACTTCGAAACTTTCGGCATACACAAGGTTCCTGGCTTTGAACGTCAGTTTGTAAACGTCGCTTTTGTTCATTTTGACAGGAGGCAGTATCAGATAATCGTCGCATTGAGCAACAGACAAACTGTTGTCGTATGCACATCGCTGTCCACCATCATAAAGCCATGTTTTCCCATCTTTATTATTATCAATCACTGTATAATAGGCGAATGATGCGCTTGTATCGAATGTGTCGTTGAAAGGAAGAGCTACATATTCGCCTATCTTTACTGTATTAGACGATGTCATCTCGCTTTCGTTGCCCATAAATGACGCAGTCACATCGTAGGAGTACAGTTTGATTGTCTCAGATGTCAAAGTCTCGGAAAATGATGTCTCTGTGGTGTTTTCTTTTACTACCACATCCCCGGGCTGTCGTACCACTTTGTAGGTGATTTCCTCGGCATTGACATATCCGCCGTGGACACTCCCTTCAGGGGCTTGCCATGTCACGTTGACCGTACCGTCGCTGTATTTGGCTTCGACCGCCGATACGGCAAGCGGAGTATCCGCTCCTATCCACTTTTCCATTGCCGCTTCAGGACTTGGTCCGGTGGTGTTTTTCAATATCACTTTGAATTCGTGGGTTCCGGCCTGCGCTACGGTTACTGTCTCCTCGACAGTGCTGCCCGGCGTTTTCCCCACACCTGAGACCCGGACAACTCCATCAACATAGATGTCATAATCCACATTGCCAGTCAATGCCGTTCCATCATAACATAATGATGGTATGCTGAATGAGATCGTCCCTGATAGCGATGCGCCGGTGAAATCGGCCGTGATGTTTTCGGCCGCGGCCGGTGCCTTGTCTGCCGCTTCCGGTTCTGCGGCGTATGCGGCCACCACCTGCGCATGCCCTTCGATGTCGGCTATTTTCGTGATTTCTGCCGTCTGGGTATTTACTTTGTAGAGAGCGCTTTCCGAATCATTGTAGGCGAACCAGTAAAA
>JADIMC010000109.1 GCA_017694955.1 Candidatus Limisoma faecipullorum | reverse complement strand
AATCAGGTCACCCTGCTTGCCCGTGCCGGAGAGCTTGTAGTTGAACTGTCCGGCCTTGAACATCGCGCCCACATACCAGGCTTTCTTCTCACCCATATAGTAACGTACTTCCGGAGCCACTTCCCAAAGGGCATATCGGCGGTCCTTGTCGTTCCAGCTCCATGAAGTCCACGAGCCGTTTACGGCAATGCCCCACGAGGGATTGATGCGCCACTCAAGCCCTAAATCGGGGGTCAGCGTCACCCAACGCAGCAGGTTGGCACGCAGGGCAAAACGGTGACTGTCTCGATTTATCCCGGCAATGGACTGTGAAGCCTTGTCAGCTTGCGGCTGTACGTCGGTTACGGTCGGATTGCCTGATGATTCGTCCTTTTCCGGAACCGTTTCCACTACTTGCGGGACTGTCTCTTCCTTACGCACGACGGCCTCCGCTTTTTTCTCAGCCTTTCCTGACGGCGGCACGGAAATACGCACGGTCACGTAGTCGCCGCCTCCGGAATGGTTGCGGGTGATGAAGCAGTCCTCCGTCAGGCCGTCGCGGACAATCATTTCCGACTTCACACGGTTGGAACGTATGCGGGCAGCCTCCGGTGTCGCTGCGTGTCCGTCAACGTGCAAGGGCATCACGCCTGAAAGTATATCCTCCCTATGTCCGCTTATCACAGCCGAAAGGCTGTCGAGAGCGCCGGCGTTCATGTCACGGTGGAGCATCGCGCTGCCGGTGCGGAAACGGAACACGTACGTGGTGACGGCCGTTTCCTGAGCCGCCGCAAGCAGCGGCATTACAATCAGCGCTATGGTCATCAATCTCTTTATCATATATCGTTTTGTTGGGGGTTAATGCAGCAATTCCTTAAAACCGGAAGCGGTAAATGCCATAGGGCATGGATATGGCAAGCCGCGCCGCACGGCTCTTGCCATACGACGTGGAAAATATGTTCCGGATTTACTCGTAAGCGGTTGCGGTTCAGGAAATAATCCGTATATTGACGCGCGAGCCCTTGTTTGTGTGTATGTGTGTGTTAATGGAAATTCCGGGATATGCAAATCCTTGTGCGGATTTTCAACGACGCTTCCCGCACAAAAAGTCATTTTTTCCTTCATTTCAGCACACATATTGCCCATAATCGTCAAAGATATGATAATTTTTTAAATTTATCGGCAACAAAATGTGAAAATATTAACCATACGCGGAATTTTTTATGGAAAGGAGTGTGGACGGACAGTTTTATTTGTATCCGGTTGCCAGTTTTCAGAACGAGTAGGTGTCGTAGCCTTTCCATGTGTGCAGCCTGTAGAATCGGTTTGCTAATGAAATGGATAACCGCTGTTTGTTATTGAATCCCGCGGTCTCGGCAGAAGCGCGCCAGAACGCCTTGCGCTCAAGTCTTGCCGCATCGGCACTGTCGGGCGGTACGGGAGCGGCAACAGGTATATGAATTTCTTCATTTTGACGCTTGTTTATACGGTACAAAGGTACATATTTCAGGCGAATCAGAACGCTATGGAAAGGCTGACGTTGAACTGGCGGCCGGTGAGATAGTTGGGCACGGCATACTGTATCCTGTTCACGTCGGTCACCCAATAGTAGCTGCTCACGTTGGAAATGTCGAGCAGGTTGAACACGTCCAATCCTATCCAGATGCTCTTGAAGTTGCGCCAGAAATTGTCGGGGCGGATGCCGCCGCTGTTTTGGTCGTCGCCTAAAAGCTGGTACTGGAAACCTATGTCGATACGTTTGTAAGCCGGGGCGCGGAAATAATTTATGTCGCGGGTTACTTGCGGCGGGGTCATAGGGAAGCCGTCGGAAAGCACTCCTCGCAGACTGAATTTCAGCTTGGGTACTTTAGGGAAATAGTCGGTGAAAAACAGTCCCACGCTGTAACGCTGGTCGGTAGGGCGCGGCACTTTCACTCCGTTGAGAGTCTCCTGCGTTTTCATCAGCGAGAAACTTATCCAAGAATCCGTTCCCGGCACGAACTGACCGAAGAATTTGAAATCGATGCCGGCGATATAGCCTGACGATTCGTTGCGTCCGCTATACACCAATTTCAGGTTGTCGAGCTCGTATGGAATGAGGTTCGACAAGTTTTTATAGTAGGCCTCTGCCGTAAGTTTGAAAGGGCGGTCCATCGCGCGGAACGTGTAATCCGTGCCGAAAATCAGTTGCACGCTGCGTTGCGACTTTATTTCTTTGTTGAGCCTTATGTACGAGTTGCCGTTGTCGTCGGTCACTGTCTCCCGGAATTCCTTGTAGAAAGGACTTTGGTAATAAAGTCCTCCGGCAAGGCGCATCGTAAGGTTGCTGTTGGCTTCCGGCACGAAACCTACGCTTACGCGCGGACTTACGAGAAATTCCTTGTTGAAATCCCAATACGACATGCGCACCCCGGCATTGAACGTGAACAGCCCGGCGTTGCACAGCAGCCGATAGGTGTCCTGCGCATACCATGAGAGCTTGTTGGTCGATATGTCGTGCTTTGAGGTCAGATTGTAAATCATTTCGATTTTATTGCCTGTATGCGGCAGGGAGTAGCCTGCGGAGTCGCGCATTTCCCATTCGCTCGAACGGTCGTACACGTTCTGATAGCGGTATTCCATTCCGTATGTCAAGTTGTGGCGGTTGATTGACGTGTGTCCCTTCAACGCTACGGTGAATACTCCCGCTTTGAAGCGGTTGCGGGCGTGCTCCAGATATTTTCCCACGCCTATTTGCCCGCCTACGGAATTGTCGCCGTCGTTGGTGCCGGCCTCGTCGAGCCAATATTCTCCCGATATGTCGTATGAAACAAGCTCGTTGGTCAGGAATCCCGATGCCAACAGGGTATAGCCAGTGCTTTTGTTTGCATCATAGTTAAGCTCCAACGCCCCGAAATATGTCTCGAAGCGGTCCTGCTCCTTGCCGTCGAAATACACGGTGAATTCCTTCACGTTCTGCGATGTGCCGAACGAAGTGGAGCGTGTCGCCGGCGTGAATTTATAGTCGTTCATGGCTATGTTGCCCAAGAACGACACATTCCAGTTGTCGTTGATTTTGTAGCGCAGGTTGGTCTGATAGTCGAGGAATTGCGGCTCGTACTCGCCTTTGGTTTCGAGCGAGCTGAGCAGCGAGGTGTTACGCTTGTAGCGTATTCCGTGCAATTGCGAGAATTTACCCGCAGCTTGCCCGATGGCTGCATCCGCTCCCATCATGCTCAACGCCACGTTGCCCTCGAACGCTTCCGGATGCTTGTAGGTGATGTCGAGCACCGACGACATCTTGTCGCCATATTCGGCGTTGAATCCTCCGGTGGAGAAATTCACGGAGCCTACAAGCGAAGAGTTGATGATGCTCAATCCTTCCTGCTGTCCCGACGATACGAGTTGCGGGCGATAGACCTCTATTCCGTTGATATACACGCTGTTTTCGTCATACGAGCCGCCACGCACCGAATATTGCGAGCTCATCTCGTTTTTCGACGTTACGCCGGCCATTGTAGTAAGCAGCCCCTCCACGCCGTTGCCCGACACGTTAGGGGCTTTGCGCACCGCCTGTATGTCGATTTGCTGCATGGCGTCGGTCTGCTTCTTGTATTCGGTGATTTCCACCTCTTGCAGCTCTCTTGTGGTCTTGAACAGGCGCACATTGAGGTTGACACGCCCTCTCGGCTTGATTATTTTCTGCTTGTTCTCCCGGTAGCCTATGCAGTTGAAAATCACTTCCAACGTGTCGGCTTCGGCAACCGACAGCGCGTAAGAACCGTCCAATCCGGTGTTTGTTCCTATCGCGGTGCCGCCGATTCTCACGGTGGCAAACTCTATCGGCTGATTGTCGGCATCGGTCACTTTCCCGTAGATTCTAACTTGGGCGTCAGCCAATACAGGCAGGATGATTAGCAGTAGTGTATATATCGTTTTCTGAAAATTCATTTTTAGCAAATCCATATATCTTCATTAACGATAAAATCGCCGTTTCAGTATATGATGACAAAAAATTAAACCGCCATACGACAATGATTCTGTCATATGGCGGTTTTTATGTCGAATGTACAGTCAAAATTTATTCGCTTAACATTTTCGTCCGGTTATTTCCGATACCACGGCCTTGATGTCGTCGGCAAGCTTATTGGCTTGCTCGATGGTATGCGCTTCGGAGTAGATACGGATAATCGGCTCGGTGTTGCTCTTGCGGAGATGTACCCAACAGTCCGCAAAGTCAATCTTGACGCCGTCGATGTCGGTTATCTTTTCCGATTTGTAGCGTTCTTTCACTGCTTTCAAAATAGCATCCACATCGATGTCGGGAGTAAGCTGTATCTTATTCTTCGCAATGGAATATTGCGGATATTCTTTTTTCAGCTCGCTCACTTTCTTGCCTTTCTTAGCCATAAGGGTAAGGAATAAAGCCACACCTACAAGAGCGTCGCGTCCGTAGTGGCAAGCCGGATAGATTACACCGCCGTTGCCCTCGCCGCCGATTACCGCGCCCGTGCGCTTCATTTCCGTAACAACGTTCACCTCGCCCACAGCGGCTGCCGAATAATTGCAACCGTGCTTCAATGTCACGTCGCGCAACGCACGTGATGATGAGAGGTTGGATACGGTCGCGCCGGGTGTCTGCGACAACACGTAGTCGGCAATAGAAACCAATGTGTATTCCTCTACAAACATCTCGCCGTTTTCCATAACAATGGCGAGGCGGTCAACATCAGGATCGACCACGAAGCCTACATCAGCGCATCCGGTTTTCAGCTTATCGGAAATCTCGTAAAGATTCTCCGGAATCGGTTCCGGAGTGTGGGCAAAGTTGCCGGTAGGGGTGCAGTTAAGTTCTATCACGTTCTTCACGCCCAATGCCCGGAGCAGTTGCGGAATGACGATTCCGCCCACGGAATTCACGGCATCGACAGCAACTGTGAAATTAGCTTTTCTGATTGCTTCCGTGTCAACCAGGTCGAGGGAAAGAACGTAGTCGATGTGTTTACGGTTATATGTCTCGTTGTTATAAACTTTTCCAAGATTTTCAACTTCAGCGAAAGAGAATGATTCTTCTGCCGCAATCGCAAGCACCTGCTTGCCTTCGGCATCGCTAAGGAATTCACCATTTTCGTTGAGCAGCTTAAGAGCGTTCCATTGTTTCGGATTGTGTGACGCCGTGAGGATTATTCCTCCGCAGGCTTTTTCCCATACGACAGCCAATTCGGTGGTTGGGGTAGTGGCAAGCCCGATGTTGACCACGTCGAATCCCATGCCGGTGAGCGTGCCTGTTACGATACGGCAAACCATATCTCCAGACAGGCGTGCATCGCGTCCCACGACTATGGTGTTTGACGTTTTTGTCGTGGTATTGCGGATAAAGGTGGCATATGCAGCCGTGAATTTGACTATGTCGAGAGGGCTGAGTCCTTCTCCGGCTTTTCCTCCGATTGTGCCTCGGATTCCTGATATTGATTTTATTAATGACATGATATATTAGGTTTTAATTTGCGATTGAATTATATTTTAGGTCTGTAATATTTCACGTGATAAACGAAAGGTATCACCATCGATATTTCATCGGTGTTGCCATACTGGCTCTTTATAAGCAAGTTGACTTCGCAATCGATGCCTAAATAATAGAGAGGCATTTGCAAACCTGTACCCCAACTGTATGATACTGAATAGGAATAGTCGCCAAAGTAGAAATTGCTTGAGGTGAGCGATGTCGCATTTCCTCCGAGATTTCCGTCAGCACCGGTCTCATATTCCTTGAGGTCGATTCTTGAGTAGCGGAAATAGATGTTTTCTCCGATTTCAGCCTTGTTTTTTTCTCTGTCGCCCGGATTGATTACTTGCATATAGACATTGCCTTCTTCATCAAGTCTGTAGTACGGTGCGTCTTCTCCGGTTTCAAATATTGTATCGGCGGGAATTTCCAGCTCAACCCGTTGGTTGGCAAGGAAGGAGTTTACAGCCTTGTCCTCTTCATCGAGCAATTCATTGTAGCTTTTTGAATCATTGCATGCCATCAGCAGTAGAAT